>NZ_JBLXYA010000002.1:0-208000 GCF_048512865.1 Rothia sp. P13129 | reverse complement strand
TACTTATAGCGGGTGGTGGAGAACCTTGAATGTTACCCCACCACCAGCTATTTGTCGTGATAGGAGTACAGACTGTTGGTTTAGAACAGTCCAGTAATTTTTCCTTCTGCGTCAAAACCGATGCGCTCAGCTGCTGGAGATTTAGCTAGCCCAGGCATGGTGCGCATGGTGCCACAAATGGCGTAAACGTATCCGGCTCCCGCTGCCAGACGCACTTCGCGTACGGGCATAGTCCAACCTGTAGGTGCGCCTTTGAGTTTGGGGTCAGAAGATATTGAAAGGTGTGTTTTTGCGATAACAACCGGAAGTTTCCCGTAGCCAAGCTCTTCAAAACGACGTAATTGTTTTCGAGCAGATGCACTCAGCTCAATATCGTCTGCGCCGTATACGTTGACAGCAACTTTTTGAATCTTTTCAGCGAGGGAGTCGTCATCATTATAGGTGAAGGTGATTTCATGCGATTCTTCACATGCTTGAACGACTGCTTCTGCAAGTTCTACAGTCCCTCGTCCACCTTCAGCAACGCCACGGTGGATAGCAACACGGGCACCTGATTCTTCAGCGATACGCGCAATCACCTCATGCTCTGAAGGGTAATCACTAGGGAAAGCGTTGATGGCAACGACAGGTTGTACTCCGAAGCTGCGAACGATATCTAAATGTTTTTTGAGGTTTGCTGCGCCAGCTTCTACATCGTGTGGGTTCTCTTCCAGAAGCTCTGGTGGAAGAGGTTTGCCCGGTGTGATGGTGTATCGTCCAGAATGAGATTTGAGTGAACGTACCGTCACAACAAGAACTGCTGCATCAGGTTTAAGACCTGATACACGGCATTTGACGTTGAAGAAGCGTTCTGCTCCCATGTCTGCACCGAAACCAGCTTCTGTAATCACGTAATCCGCGTGTTCAAGCCCAACATAGTCGGCAAGGATTGAGGAGTTTCCTGTGGCGATATTACCAAAGGGGCCTGCGTGAATCAGTGCGGGAGTATGTTCAAGGGTTTGCATGAGGTTGGGGTGTATCGCGTCAGAAAGAATAACAGCGAGCGCGCCGTCTGCTTTGAGGTCTTTGGCGGTAACGGGCTCACCTTCATGAGTGTATCCGATGACGATACGGCCAAGGCGTTCTTGGAGGTCCTGCTGAGATTTTGCGAGAGAAAGAATTACCATGATTTCGCTGGCGGAGGTAATATCGAAGCCGGTTTCTCGAGGGACTCCGTCCATTCTCTCGCCAAGCCCGATTACGACGTTGCGTAAGGAGCGGTCGTTGATGTCGAGAACTCGACGCCATGAGATACTTCGGGAGTCGATGCCTAGCTCATTGCCGTGATGCAGATGGTTATCAATCATGGCTGCGAGCATGTTATGTGCAGCTGTTACCGCATGGAAATCTCCGGTGAGGTGAAGGTTTAGCTTTTCCATGGGGACAATCTGAGAGTATCCGCCACCGGCTGCGCCTCCTTTGATACCGAACGTAGGCCCCATGGAGGGCTGTCGCAGGGTGAGCATTGCGCTCTTACCAATCTGCCCCATTCCTTGAGCTAGTGAGACAGAGGTTGCGGTTTTCCCTTCACCAAGTGGGGTCGGTGTTACGGCAGTAACAACAATATATTTGGAATTGCGGGCTTGTGCGGTGTGCGCATTAGTTGTTTCGTCTAGAAGAACTTTTGCTACGTACTTTCCATAATTTTCGAGGCGGTCTTCGTTGATGCCTGCTTGTTGAGCAATCTCGTTAATTGGTTTGAGAGTTGCTTGCTGTGCGATTTCTAGGTCGCTAGGAAATGGTTGTGCCATGAGGTGTTCCTTCTCTGTTGAGAGTTTTTCTCGTCTCCTATCTTATGTTGAACATGACCTAAAACACTATGGTTCGTGAAGAACTTTTTGGCGCCGTACCGTTCAAGCTTGACGCAAAATATCTTCGGTCTCACCCATGTCGGCGATACTGCCGTTTTCTAAAAGCACTGCTCGTTGGGCAAGGCTCGTAATACGTGCATCGTGGCTAATAATGATAACCGTTCGGTCTTTAAAGATAGCGTTCAGGCTCTGACGTGCTTGTTCTAGCTCTAAGGCAGTTGTTGATTCGTCCAAAATCACAGCATGTGGATTAGCTAAAACGATACGAGCTAAAGCAATATGCTGTATCTGCTGTTCGCTGAGGGTTACCGCGTTGTCGGCGGAGTGCTCTCCCCCAACTCGGGTGTGTAATCCGTCATTGAAGTGGTGAATCCATGAAGCACCAACAGCTTCAAGGGCGTGATACATTTCAGCCTCTGACGCCTGAGTACAGACCATATTAAGGTTTTCTGCAATAGTTCCAAGGAACAGGTGAGCTTCTTGGGTGCAAATTAGTAGTCGGGGGCGACCGTCTGCGGCCGGTGTGGTGGGGTATCGCCCGTCACCTACTCGTTCGCCCAGAACAGCAATCTGCCCGGAAGATGCTGTCAACGACCCAGCGATTAGCCGTGCGAGAGTTGTTTTACCAGAACCAGAACGTCCAATGAGAGCTAAAGACTGTCTTTCAGGAATATCTAGGTCAATATGGTGAATCACATGGTTATCCGGAGTGTAACCATAGCTCATCTGTTCAATATGTACCGTAGCTGTGTGAGGTACTGTTTCAGAGTATTTTTGATGATTCTGTTGGCGACGATGTTGCTGTTGTGAGCATAGGTCAATCACCCCGCAAATACGCCCCATACTTACGGTCATTTCACGCATTCTGGTAATCCAAAAAGTCATGATTTCGACGTTGATTCGTAAAGAGAACATCAAAATTGCGGCGGTAGATACTTCACCCCAAGTAGCCCAACCCTGCTGCACACAATAGTATCCCCACAGCATGGTGAGCAATAGCGGAAGATAGTTGTTGAAGGCGTTTACCGCCCAGAACGTGGCACGCACTTGCACAAGACGGTAGGTGTCGTCATAAAAAGCGTCAATACGCTGGTCAAGTACTGTTTGACGATGTTGGCTCACACCTAAAGAGCGGATAGTTTGTGCACCTCGAACGTTTTCTGTCATGACGGTAGTCAGTTCTGAAGATCGTCCGGCAATGTTCAGCATTCCCTGAGCAATTTTGGGCAGAAAGAACCTCAGACTTATTGCGAGAAAGCATAGCATCGGGATGGTCACCATACCTAACGGCACAGATAACACAAAAATAGAGCCACAAAAAATAAAGATACGAATAATGGTGGCGGTGAGTTCTGGAATACCGCTGGTAATGATATCTCGAATAGCTTCTAAATCGTTGGTGATACGGGATACGAGGTCTCCGCTTCCGGCGTCTTCAATAGTTTGAGCGTCGAGGTTCATCGACGATTCAACCAGTTGAACACCTAAATCTTGGTGAACTCGTGTACCAATAATTTGACTCTGATAGAGCCATTGACGCGTCAACCATGCTGATATCACCACAGAGATAGCGATATATGCCAAAGATTGCCAGGGGTAGGTGCGCAGTTCCTGATTAAGTACGGCATCAACCAGTTTTCCGATATACCAAGGTGTTATGAGAGTAGCTAGCGAGGAAAGAGTAAACAGTATAAAAATCCAGAATACACGTTGAGGTGTCGCAAAAATTGATCGAGCAACAATTTTCCATGTTGTTTGTGCCGGAGCAATGGGAAGAAGTTTAGCCATCGATCATGCTTTCTTGAAGGATTCTACGTTTTTCTGTTTCAACAGTAGTACTGACAATATAAACGCCGTGAAGATGTTCCAGAAGGCCATCTTCACAACATTCTTCTTCTAACCGGTCGAGGATGAAACGCTGGCTCGGCTCGTCCACGGAGTTAATGGGTTCGCAAAGAACCAGATGTGTTTTATTCTGTGCCAAAGCGCGAGCTAACCCTAGTCGCTGACGTTGCCCTCCTGAAAGATTAGTGCCTTCAGAGTTAATCAGACATTGAGCATAATCTCCGGTTCGTTGTGGGTCTAGCCGATGAACAATTTCTTGAGCGTCGCTGAGTTCGAGGAGCTGGCTCATACGTTCTTGAGTCATTTCTTCTGTTTGCCCCAATTGCAGATGTTCTTCTAGCGTTCCTGCAAAAATCATCGGTTGAGAGCGAGAGAGAAGAACGTTATGCGCCCCGTAGCGTTGTTGCAGTTCTTGAGTGAGAACGTCAGCAAGGTGTTCGGCACTGAGCTGATATTTTTTCGGGTTGAGGTAATGCACTCTTCCTGACGATAGGTTACTCTCATAGTTTTGGGTCGCAGACTTATCCCCATTATGGTGAAATGTTTTTTGGGTGCGTTCTTTAAGTTCTTCGATGCGGGAAAGTGAGACGCGAGCTTGACGCCACATGTACAAGAAAAATTCCATTGACCATACAGGTGAAACCATCATCGAGATGATTCCGGTGACGGTCACTAACTGTTCAGCAGGAATAGTGGTTACCCAGTGTGCATCGATGATTTCTCCACGAAGTGCCAGAGCAACAGCCGCCATGGTCGTCATGCCAATCAGGAAGACTCGGCTAAAAGCACTCCAACTTTGCAAACGTTGATAGGAAAGCTGCGAATGGCGGACTTCTACAGCGGTTTGACGGTATCGGCTCATCATTGTTTGCTGTACCCCAAGTCCGACAATAGTTCTTAGCGCACTTGAAATATCAGAAGCGTAGGAGGTGTTCACACCAACTTTTTCACGAGCATAGGCAGCACGCTTTTCAAGAAAACGAGAGATAACGGTAATAGTGACGAGTGTTAGCAGCACACCAGCGCAAGAGACCACCGCGATAAGAGGGTTAATGAGCCACAATTGAACGGCACCTAATACGATGATGCTTAGTCCGCTCATCGCCGTCATAAGAGGCTGATAAAGGTAGGCAACCGTTTTGGTGTCTTTGTTGACGACCGTAATAATATTCCCTGGGTCTGAAGTGTTTTTAAGCTGAGGAATATAGGAGCAAGCGTACCGTTTCCAGTCTCGGTCTAAGGCCGCAATATTTCTAAAGGCCGTGCCCCAACCAATATATTCGTTGGCGATCAAGAGTACGATGAGGATGCTCAAACCGGTGGTGAGTTTCCAAGCCCATGAGCTGTCCCCTTGAGCGTGGGCGCTGATGATATTCCCAATAAAGGCTGGAAGAAAAATTGTTGCTATCCCAGCAAGTGTTTCACTAACGAAAGGTAAATACCAGCGAAATGAGTTGTAGCGAACCCCCGGAGGACGAAGACGAAACGACACCTGCGTCGACGGACGGTTCTGTTGCTGCTCAGAAGATGCCACTAGAGGTTATCAACTTTCTCAAAAAGAAGGACCGATGATTCACGTATATATGAAGTAGAACTATCATAAGGTGCTCTATGCCAAAAGGAGAAAGTTATTGTTCTTTTCCTTTTGTAACATGATGAAGTATTTCCCTCCTACGCGACGGTGAGGAGTCTTATCTTTCTGCTGTTAAGCTCTCGACTATGATCGATATATTTTTTGGTGTTGTTGCGGTATAGACTAGGAAAACCATGAAAAAAATTCTTGAGTATCTCAGCCCTCAGCTAGCACAACATCCAGAAAATTATGCAAGTGCGGATTTTCGTTCAAATCCTCTATCACCTGATGAAATATATGATGCGTTCTGTCAGTGGATTAGTTCCCGCGGTATGGAACTTTACCCCGCGCAAGATGAAGCCATTCTAGAGTTCGCTCAAGGTTCTCATGTTATTTTGGCAACCCCCACAGGCTCCGGCAAATCAACGGTCGCTGTTGCTGCGCATTTCACGGCATTAGCAACAGGGTATCGGTCATATTACACAGCGCCGTTGAAAGCTCTTGTATCTGAAAAGTTCTTTGATCTCATCAATATTTTTGGGGCAGAAAACGTCGGTATGGTTACCGGAGATTCTTCTATTAATGCTGAAGCTCCAATTATCTGTTGTACCGCTGAGATTCTTGCCAATATTGTTTTACGTGAAGGTTCACAAGCACAATTCTCGCAAGTCATTATGGACGAGTTCCATTTTTATTCGGACCCTCAACGAGGCTGGGCTTGGCAAGTTCCGCTACTTGATGCTCCACAAGCTCAGTTCCTTTTGATGAGTGCAACGTTAGGTGATACTACACGTTTTGAAAAAGAACTTAAAGAGCGTACTGGCCGTGATGTTGCGTTAGTAACCAGCAATGAGCGACCAATTCCACTGCATTTTTATTATTCGATGGAGCCTTTGCAAGAGACAGTACAAGAGCTTATTAATACGCATCAAGCTCCCGTATATATTGTGCATTTCTCGCAGATTCAAGCAGCAGAGACAGCTCAGGGGCTACTCAACGTTGCTGTGGCTACTGCCGATGAGAAAAAACGCATTAATGAGCGGCTCCATTCTTTTAGGTTCTCTCCGGGGTTTGGAAAAGTACTTCAACGCTTAGTCAAGAATGGTGTCGGTATCCACCATGCTGGAATGTTGCCGAAATACCGTCGCCTTGTTGAGCAATTAGCGCAAGAAGGTCTTCTCAAAGTCATCTGTGGCACGGACACTCTTGGTGTTGGTATTAACGTCCCTATTCGTACCGTACTTTTGACGGCGCTATCAAAATTTGATGGTAGACGCTCTCGGAAACTTAAATCACGTGAGTTCCACCAGATTGCAGGACGCGCTGGACGCGCCGGTTATGACACGGCTGGAACGGTGGTGGTGCAAGGCCCTGAACACGAGATTGAAAACCGACGGCTTGAAGCTAAAGCAGCGGAGAAGTTTAACGGCGACACTAAACGAATGGCGCAGTCCCTACGCGGTAAAAAGAAAAAAGCACCACAAGGTTTCATTAACTGGTCAGAAAAAACTTTCGATCAGCTTGTTGCTTCTGCACCTGAACCGTTAACAAGTTCCTTCGACATGACCTATTCGATGGTGCTTAACATTCTTCAACGGAATGAGAATCCTTTTATGGTGGCGCGACATTTCCTACGCCATAATCATGAGTCTCCGACCCGACAACGACAGCTCATTAAAAAAGCTCTCGGCATCTATCGAGAACTCCTTGCAGGAGGTATCGTCGAAAAATTGGATGCCCCAGACGAATACGGTAGGACTGTTCGTCTGGTGATGAGCCTTCACGATAATTTTGCGTTGAATCAGCCACTGTCTCCTTTTGCTTTAGCGTCATTATCACTATTAGATCGTTCGTCGACGAGCTATGCCTTAGATGTTCTGTCTATTTTTGAAGCAACGTTAGAAAATCCTCATCAGGTTCTTCATATGCAAGAGAAGAAAGAGAAGTCTGTGGCTCTCGCTCAGATGAAAGCTGACGGCTTGGATTATCAGGAGCGGATGAACGAACTCGATCACATCAGCTATCCAAAACCTTTAGAAGATATTCTTGTACAGGCTTTTGAGACGTACCGTTCTGGTGCGCCGTGGGTGACAGAATACGATATTAGCCCCAAGTCTATTGTTCGTGATATGTATGAGCGGGCCATGGACTTTTCTTCCTATGTTCAGTTCTATTCGCTAGAACGCTCTGAAGGTGTGCTTCTCAGATATCTATCTGATGCGTATAAAGCTTTACGGCAAACAGTGCCCCAAGAAGCTCTCACCGAAGAACTCACAGATATCATCGAATGGCTCGGAGAGCTCATCCGACAAACAGATTCTTCTCTTGTTGATGAGTGGGAACGTTTAGCGTCTTCATCGACAGAAGATTTTGTGCAGCCTCACAACCACGTTATTGATGAGACTCCCCCTCAGCTCACAGATAATCCACGTGCCTTTACTGTGATGGTCCGTAACGCTCTTTTTCGCAGGGTTGAACTTTTTGCTCAAGAGCAAGAACGCACCCTCGGTGAACTTGATGGTGCTCACGGATGGGATGAAGACCGCTGGGCAGAAGCCATGGACGATTATTTTGAAGAATATGAGGATCTTTACACCGATTCTCAAGCTCGTTCTCCCCATTTATTCACGGTTGATAAAAGTGCAGAACGCACAGAGGGAACGTGGACTGTTCGCCAAATTTTCTCTGATCCTGAAGAACATCATGATTTTAGTATGAGTGCTCTTGTAGACTTAGCAGCCTCAAATGAGCTGGGTGAACCCGTAATCCGTATCCTTCACGTAGGTTTTAATCATTCGTGAGGATGACCTCTTCATCACCGTATTTTATGTTTTATCGTTATATTTTTCTAAAGGTTGGTTCTTATGATTCTCTCATTACCATCGTCTTCACATCGGCAGGGAACAACTCATACGGTAGGTTCTTTTCACCTCATCGATCATTGGTTTGAAGTTCCCGCCACTCACGGTCTTGCCTTATCGTTAGGAATGGATGCGGCGTTAGAGCATCCTTTTGCTCAGCAAACTCTGACTATTTTTGCTCGCGAAGTCATTAATATTTCTCCTGAGCTGACAACTTCAGTCGACGAACGTCCTCTGATGGCTTATCTCCAAGGCGGCCCAGGTGGTAAGAGTCCTCGTCCGCTTAGCGATCAAGGGTGGGTGCAGGAGCTTAGCAAAACTCATCGGCTCATCCTTTTAGACCAGCGTGGAACAGGTCTTTCTACTGCGCTCACCGCTCAGACGATTCAGCAAGGACGCTCTATCGAACAGCAAGTTGCTTATTGTGAACTTTTTCGAGCAGATTCTATTGTTGCTGATGCTGAAGTGGTACGTCGTTTTCTCTGCACTGGTCGGAAAGACCAGCGTTGGTCGACGATGGGGCAAAGCTATGGTGGATTCTTGACCCTCAGCTATTTAAGCTTTGCTCCTGAGTCTCTCAAAGATTCTCGTATGACCGCCGGTCTGGCACCGTTGAGAGCTTCCATTGATCAGGTGTATCAGAGCACTTTAGACCGTGTTTATGAACGTAATGAACAGTTTTATCAGTGGTATCCCGAAGATGAAGAGTTAGCTCGTCGTATCGCCTCCTTCGTGGAAGAAAACGAGGTGTATCTGCCTTCTGGAGAGCGTCTGACTGTTCCTCGTTTCCAAATGCTCGGGCAGTATCTTGGTGGTAATAGCCGAGTGCATGGATTACATTATTTACTTGAATCTGCTTTTGCTGAAGGAACAAGCCACCTCTCAGCACAGTTCTTGAGCGAAGCAGAACACGTTCTGAGTTTTAGGTCTAGCCCTTTGTACGCTCTTTTACATGAGTCAATTTATGCTGATGGTCCAGCTCAGGGTGGTTCGCCATCTCCTGCCCCAACAAATTGGTCTGCTGCTCGTATGGCAAAGAAACGTCCAGAATTTAGCCCTGATGCTTCAAGGATTCTTTTTACCGGTGAGCATATTTTCCCGTGGCTTTTTGAACAAGATACCGCGTTGAAGCCGTTAGCAGAGTTGGCTGATGCCTTGGCGCAAAAAGATGATTGGGGCCCGCTATATTCTCATGAACAGTTAGCGTCTAATGAGGTGCCTTTAGCGGCTGCCGCATATACTCCCGATATTTATGTGGATTATGCACATTCTATGAGTACTGCTCAGTGGGTTAAAAATACAAAAGTGTGGACATCACATACGCATCATCACGATGGTTTGGGTACAGACGGTACACTAATTTTGGGACATCTCAAAAATCTTCTCGCAGACATGCGCTAAGAATACCCCCCAGCACGAGATGGCACCCACACTCCAGTAATTCACTCGCTATTTTTCCCTTTTGGAGGGTTTGTGGTCTCTCGCGCTCAATTTCTTGGCGCTTCTGCCGTTGGTGTCCTTGCAACTGCTTTTCATTCGTCGTCTTCGGCGTATGCTCAAGCACCATCACGCTTTTATCGTGCCGATGAACAAGGCATTACCCCTGATTCTTTAGAACCAGTTAACCACCGTATTAATGAGCTCATCGATCAGTTAGCTCAATCTGGTGGAGGTAGTATCCTCTTCCCTCCAGGAAGATACCCCGTAGACTCTTCTGGCATTGTACTCAAACACCAAGTCTCTATTATGGGTGTTGGCGATTCCACACAATTTATGCCAGTTGGTGAATGGGAAGAACTCGCCGGTGTTTTTCGAATTGGCGAAGATACCATCCCCTCTAAAGAACCTGTTTATCGTACAGGCCTTCATCAGTTCAGTATCAAACCAGGAGAAGACTCGTATAAGCATCGTCAAGCTATCCCCAATACGGTCGGGATTCTTTACAACACGTTTAATGGGGATAATCCCCCAGATCCTGATGCTGCTCACCGAATTTCGGGAATTACTCTTTGGGATTTAGATATGGGCATTAAGCTCAAGGGCCCAGACGACCAAGGTTGCACGGTGTCTCAGATACGAGGACGTCGATTTTTGCGAACAGCACTCACCGTTGGTGACACAAACTCACCAACAGCTGCAGATAATATGTTCCATATGCTTGATTTCTCGTCAGCAAACTTGCAGCGTCTTGACGCCGCAGCGATTGAAGTGTACACCTCTAACTGTTCGTTCTCACAGGTTAAAAGTTGGTATTCTAAACGTTCCATGAGCTTTGAAGAATCGGCTAAAGCCGGTGCCGGATACTATATTAAAGGCACTCGAAACTCCTTCAACCAGTGCGATGCCCAAGATAACGGTGGCCATGGCTTCGTTCTTTCATTAGGGAATAATTCGCTGATGAACTGTATCGCTGACTCGAATGGTTATGCAGAGAACATATCAGGTGAAGCGCAAACTTCTGAGGCTCATGGATTCCACGTTGAACGCAATGCAACAGGCACACAACTTATTGGCTGTCAGTCTTTTAACCGTACGAGAAATGACCCTGGACAATCCGTTGGGTTCTGGGCGCACGAGGGAAATACTCAAGTAACCATTATCGGTTCTGCTTTTGCAAACACCACAAGAGCGTCACAAACGGGAGCGCTTGAGACAGCACAAAAAACGTTGATTGACCCAACAACCCGATAAACAATTATCTTTTGCGTTATCTTTCCTCAGAGATAGAGTAAAGGTGTGGGGTGCAACCTATACAGGTTACAACCCACACCTTTAACGATACTGCGTTAGTTTTGAATGTAGTCCTCGTGTTTACCTCGAGCACGATGCACAAGGTCTTGATAATCTTGTTCAGAATCGATGAGTTCATCACGATATTTTTGTTTGATAGCGCGTGATTTCTTAGCATAACGCTCTAGCTCATCTTTAATCTTTGCACGTTCTTTCATAGAAGCATCCTCAGGTAAAGCAAGATAGCTCTCGCTGAGTGCAGTGACCTTATGAATCGTAGCTAAGGCTTTGCCCTTAGGCGAGTACAACGACGCTAAGACCGTTACGATGAGCACCCCAACAATCACTGCCAAAGAAACACCAATAGATACCTCAACTACGTGAACAGGTTCACCGTTATTGATAAAGGGCAAGGTGTTTTCATGTAAGGCGTGCAATACCAATTTCACGCCAATAAACGCAAGAATCAGCGATAGGCCCCACGAGAGGTAAATGAGACGGTCCAGCAAACCATCAATGAGGAAGTATAACTGTCGAAGACCCATCAGAGAAAAAGCTGTTGCAGTAAAGACAATGTATGCCGACTGGGTCAACCCAAAAATCGCGGGAATAGAGTCCAAGGCAAAGAGTAAGTCTGTTCCACCGATAGCGACCATCACCAGCAGCATTGGAGTCATCACTTTTTTACCATTTTCGATAGTAAAAAGCTTATCGCCATCATAATGCTCAGAAGTTTTAAGGTACTTCTTCGCTAAACGGATAACAATATTATTCGCTTCGTCTTCTTCATTCTCAGCAGAAATCTCATCCTTGATGAGGTTACCGGCGGTGTAGATGAGAACGATACCAAAAATGTAGAAGAGCCAGCTCCATGTATTGATGAGCGCTGCACCAGCAAAAATGAAGATTGCGCGCGCCAGCATCGCAAAAATAATGCCAAACAGTAGCACCTTTTGCTGGTCTTCTCTGGGCACTTTAAAGCTCGCCATAATAATCAGGAAGACAAAGAGATTATCAACGCTTAGCGCTTTCTCTGTAATATACCCTGCGTAGTACTCTGCAGCGTAGGTACTACCATCAAATATCAGAATGAAAACACCGAAGAGTAGCGCTACACCAATATAGATAGCCGACCAAATGGCAGCTTCACGAATAGTTGGCTCATGAGCTTTACGCACATGAAAAATAAAATCATAAGCAAGAAGTAAGCCGATGAAAATAAGGGTAATAGACCATTGCAGCCCACTAATATCCACGGGGAGCCTTTCTTGTGGTTGGATACGTTAAATACCACAAGTCTCTCCCGCCTCAGAGGGCACATTTTCCGGAGCGACTTCTTTGGCTCTCGTGCTGACGAAAAATGATTTATGGGATACTCCCTTGCTCTGAGAATACTCTACCGTATTTTAGGCGCTCACTTGTACTCTTTAGGCGTGACCTGCCTGTTGCATCTGACGCAATTCTTTTTTAAGTTCTTGCAGCTCATCACGAATTTGTGCAGCTATCTCAAATTGAAGGTTTTCAGACGCTGTCATCATTTGCTCAGTTAGCTCCTGTATGAGCTGCGTCAGGTCTTCAGCCGGTGCGCTCGCCAAACGATTTTGGCGTATGTTCGGGGTTGTTGCCGTTCGAGGTGTTTTGATGGTGTGCTGGTTCAGGAGTTGTTGGGTGTCCTCTTCTTCACGAGCAAGTTGGTCGGTGATGTCAGCGATTTTCTTACGTAGCGGTTGCGGATCGATACCGTGTTCTTGGTTATAGCGTTGTTGAATTTCACGTCGTCGGTTGGTTTCGTCAATAGCTACTTGCATGGACGGCGTAATTTTGTCGGCGTACATGTGAACTTCTCCACTGACGTTTCGTGCGGCGCGACCAATCGTTTGAATTAGTGACGTTGTTGAACGGAGGAAGCCTTCTTTATCTGCGTCAAGGATGGCGACAAGAGAGACTTCTGGCAAGTCTAACCCTTCACGAAGAAGGTTAATGCCGACCAAAACGTCAAAACTGCCTTGGCGTAGTTGTCGTAACAGGTTAACGCGTTGGAGAGTGTCCACATCGGAGTGAAGGTACTCTACGCGCACCCCGTTTTGGGCGAGGTATTCGCTGAGATCTTCAGCCATTCTCTTAGTGAGTGTGGTAACGAGGATACGCTCGTCACGTTCGACGCGTTCTCGGATATTTTCTAGGAGGTCGTCGATTTGTCCGCGGGTCGGTTTAACAATAATTTTCGGGTCGACAAGTCCTGTTGGGCGAATGATTTGTTCAACATATCCGTCGGCTTGGGATAGTTCGTATTTTCCGGGTGTAGCCGATAGATATACTGTTTGTCCGATTCTTTCAAGGAATTCGTTCCATTTGAGGGGACGGTTATCCATAGCTGACGGTAGCCGGAAACCAAAGTCTACAAGAGTACGTTTTCGGCTCATGTCACCTTCGTACATGGCACCAATTTGTGGGACCGTCACGTGAGATTCGTCGATAATGAGGAGGAAGTCATCGGGAAAATAATCGAGTAGACAATGTGGTGCGGAACCTGCTTCACGTTGGTCAATATGTCGAGAATAATTTTCAATTCCGGTGCAGAAACCCATTTGTTCCATCATTTCGAGGTCATATTGGGTACGCATGCGTAGGCGTTGGGCTTCAAGAAGTTTTTGTTGACTTTCAAGTTCTGCAAGTCTGCTTTGCAGTTCATCTTCGATACTGCGCATAGCAATTTTCATGCGTTCTTCACCTGCCACATAGTGTGAGGCAGGGAAAACGTACATTTCTTCTTCCTCACGGATAATTTCTCCGGTGAGCGGATGCAGAGTGTAGATAGTTTCTATCTCGTCCCCAAAGAATTCAATACGAATTGCGTTCTCTTCGTACATGGGAATAATTTCTACGGTGTCGCCACGAACGCGGAAGGTTCCACGGTGAAAGTCAATGTCGTTGCGGGTGTATTGCATGGCTACAAATTGTCGTAGCAGTTCATCTCGGTCGAGTTCTTCTCCTCGTTTGAGAGTGACCATTTGTTCTATGTATTCTTCGGGTGTTCCGAGTCCGTAAATACACGATACGGTGGAGACAACAACAACATCACGTCGAGTCAGCAAAGAGTTGGTTGCAGAGTGGCGCAGTCGTTCTACTTCTTCATTAATAGATGAATCTTTTTCAATAAAAGTATCTGTTTGAGGCACATACGCTTCTGGCTGGTAGTAGTCGTAGTAAGAGACAAAGTATTCGACAGCGTTATGTGGAAGGAGTTCTCGAAGCTCTTGCGCAAGTTGAGCGGCGAGAGTTTTATTATGCACCATGATGAGCGTTGGGCGCTGCACTGATTCTATGAGCCATGCTGCTGTTGCAGATTTTCCGGTGCCGGTGGCACCCAGTAGCACGATATCTTTTTCTCCGTTGTTGACGCGTTCGGTCAGCTCTGCGATAGCTTTGGGCTGGTCCCCCGCTGGCTGGTATTCAGAGATGACGTTAAAGGGTGCGACAATTCGTTGGATATTTTGCGCTAGGCTCATGGTCGTTAATTTTACTGCACCTCAGTGGCTGGTGGGCATTCAGCACTCATATTATCGTCATATTCGTAGTGGTTCAGCATATGTAATGTTTTTGTAGCTGATGAGTTGTATAAGAAATCTGCACTATCAATGACATATTTAAGATGGAATTGGACTAAAACTATTTCATTGAATCACTTCAGATATGTCAATATCCTCAATAATATACTTAAACAATAAGTTAATTCTTTAATCTCGTAAAACGTTAAATAATGATAACAATAGGGCACATAGTTAATATTTTATATATTAACTATGTGCCCTATTATTGAACGCTCTAATACTTACTGGTTCAATATGTTCAGAACATATTCAAGCTAGATTGTTCTATAACTCAACTATTTTTTCTTTGATGAGCTTTTCGCTGATTCTTGAGAATCTTCAGCTTTTGTCTCTGGAGTAATGACCGGAATCTGACCCGTATTAGGAACAAGAGACTCATATTCTGGTTCTGTTCCTACTTCAAATTCAGGACGCATCACAACATCTTCAATAGAAGAGAAGTCTTCTTGAGCTCGACGATGATATTCCTCAATCGGAAGCACCTGCTTCCACTGACGAGTCCGCATCGGAGGTAACTCCCCTGCGTCCTCACGTAGAGCACGAACAATCATCCAAATCTCTAAATAGCCCAAAACCCATACAGGTAGACCGATCACAATAATGACCTGTTGTAAGAGGTTCAGCCCGTCATCTCCACTCGATACAAGGATAGATGCGCACACAAGACCAATACATAATGCCCAGAACACACCTTGACGTTTCGGGGCGGGATCTTCATGGCCGTTTGAGATAGCGTCCATCACCAAAGCCGCAGAGTCGATAGAGGTGATAAAGAAGATAGTAATCACCAGAAGTGTTAGCGCTGCAATTACGGGGAAGAAGGGGAAATGACCCAAAAATTCGAAGAGCGCAGCGGGGATATTACCTTCATCTACCACTTTCTGAACGAGTGTTCCGTTATGGTTACGTTCGATGTTAAAGGCGTTCATGCCGAAAACACCAATCCAAATCAAGGTGAAGGCACTCGGCGCACCCAAAACACCAATCACAAACTGGCGGATAGTACGACCTTGAGAAATCTTTGCAATAAAGAGTCCAACAAAAGGTGCCCAAGCTACGGTCCATGCCCAATAGAAAACAGTCCAAGAACCAAGCCAACCAGTATCGGCGAAGGTGTCGTTGAAGAACATCATAACGGGAAGCTTCTGAACAAATTGTCCGGCAGATTCAATCGTTCCGGTAATTGCTAGTCGTGTTGCTCCCGTCATGAGAATAAAGAGCAACAAGGCAATAGCCATCATGATGTTAATGTAGGACAAGCGTTTCACACCTTTGTCCATGCCCATCATCACGGAGCAGATACCTGCAGCAGTGATGATGGCAATAATGGCAGCCTGTATCCAACCACCTACCGGAAGACCATACATGATGTTCATACCGGAGTTAATCTGTAAGGCGCCAAGCCCTACGGAAACAGCAATACCAAAGACAGTAGCGATAATCGAGATTGCGTCGATGACTTTTCCGATAGGGCCGTGAATACCTTCGCCGAGCAGTGGTTGGAAGATAGAAGATACGCGCGGAGGAAGTTTACGTTTATACGTAAAATACCCAAAAGCAAGCCCAGGGACAGTCAGAATAACCCACATGAACAAGCCGATGTGGAAGTTCGCTATTGATAGCGCATCAATAGCGGCAGCGTCAGATTGCGGTTCAATCCCAGGGTATGGAGGGTTAGCGTAGTGGCTGATAGGTTCTGCTGCACCCCAGAAGAGAAGTACAGCACCAACACCGGCAGCAAATAGCATGCCGAACCATGCAATACCGGAATATTCTGGTTCTGCATCATCGGGGCCAAGTTTGACACGACCAAAACGACTACACGCAATATAGATGAGGAAGATAAAGAAAAGAGCATTCCCTAAAACATAAAACCAACCAAGATATTTAATAATAAAAGATGCGACAACACCAAATATCTCAGCCATAGGCTTTGGGAAAACAACCATTGCCAGAGTAAAAAGCATAATAAATGCTGCTGACATAAAGAAAATAGGAGGGCTTGTTCTAAGCCCTAGTCTGTTGTGTATTTTGCTCAACACAGCAAAAACCCGGTGGATATGTGCGTACTTTGCGGCGCTCGTTGATTCCACCTCACCGCAAATTCATCCAGAGAGGACAACGTATTTAATAGTACGCATATTTTACAAAGAAATGTTAAATATGACTTTTTATTCCAACTATTTAGAGTCAATAGAAAGTATCTGACTAGGAATTATAACAATTCTATAAAATATAACACTACTGATTATTTTTTGGTGGTAGAAGATGCCAAAAGACTCTCCCAAACCTCCAAAACACGCTGTTTAGTATCATCAATATCACCCGAATTGTCGATAACCCAATGAGCGACCTCTGCCCGTTGAACGTCACTAGCTTGAGCTGACATTCTGCTCAAGGCATCCTCACGAGACATCCCACGATACTTTTTCAGACGCTCAAGGCGTACAGGAAGATCAGCATAAACCACAATGACTTTATCAAAATGATGATATTGCCCAGTCTCTACTAAAAGTGGAATATCCTCAATGACGATAGCCTCATCACCATAAATACGACGAATATTCGCAATTTTCTCTACAGCACGTTCACGAATAGCAGGGTGCATAATACGCTCAAGAGTTTCACGTAACTGCTCATCAGAAAAAATTTTCTGAGCCAAACGCCCACGATTCAACGACCCATCTTCGCACAGAATATCTGAACCAAAAAGACGAACAACCTCGTCAAAAGTCTTCTCTCCCGCCTGCATAAGCTCACGTCCTAAAGCATCAGCGTCAACAATATGAGCGCCATAGGAGGAAAAAATCTGCGCAATAGTAGATTTTCCAGCACCAATTCCACCCGTTAAAGCAATCCTTAACATTTTTTCTCCTCTCAATCAACACACCCATACAGCTACTCTCTCTAACCTATCGTAACGACTATGAGTACGTGATGTTCATGTTCTACCTCATCAGCACACCAAAAACACATCTGAGAACACTACAGCCAAACATTACACAGAAAACGAGTGCTCTCATCGTGTGCAGTAAAATGTTTTAGATGCAGACAACAGACCATACTCGTGCTCACCGATACACTGTTCTAGCAAAACACGCACATGAATACCGTGCTGATCTTGAAATTAAAAGAAGCAATTTCTTGGGTTTCGCTCTTCGCGTTGAAAACGAAACCCAAGCACGAGAGTTCATTACTTCTCTAAGAAAACGCTACCACGATGCACGACACGTCTGCTCAGCGTTTGTGATTGGAGCAGATCGCGATATCCAACGGTCCTCTGATGATGGAGAGCCAGCAGGTACAGCAGGAATACCGATGCTCCAAGCAATACTTGCACGAGACACAGCACAAAAAGCCCCTATCTCAGATATTTGTGTTGTTGTCGTACGATATTTTGGCGGGATTAAACTAGGTGCCGGTGGGCTTACGCGAGCTTATTCTGAAGCTGTCACTCATGTTCTTGACAGCTCAGAATTTCTTCTGCGTCAAAAACTGCTGTGTGCAAAACTTCCTGTTTCACATGCATTCGTCGGACAACGCGATCATGAAATACGACACCTAGGATTTCATATCATTGATACCGAATACGACGCAGAAAAAGCCTACATGAGCGTTGGTGTGACGGCAGAGAAAGTAGAATATCTCAAAGAATGTATTGCCCATATCAGCGCTGGCGAAGAGTCCCTCAGCTGGGACGGCTCAATATGGGTAGACACCCCGTAAAATATGACAGCGTAGAGATAAGGGTGCTCTTTGAGAGCTATCATCAAAGAGCACCCTTATCCGTTATCTCTATATGATTTATCGGGCAGTTAAGCCACCGTCAAGGATAAATTCTGAGCCAGTTGAGTATGAAGAATCATCACTTGCAAGAAAGAGAACAGTCTTAGAAACTTCCTCTGGCTGAGCGATACGCCCCAGAGGAATAGTCTTCTCAAACTCTTTAACCGCAGCCATCGTATCTTCTTGCATAATCATCGGTGTCGCAATAACACCGGGGTGAACGGAGTTCACACGAATACCGTGATGGGCAAGTTCCAACGAAGCAGCTTTAGTCAAACCACGCACAGCAAATTTAGTATCGGTGTATCCGACTGCACCACCCACTAAGCCGTTGATAGAAGAAATATTGATAATGCTTCCGCCACCATTTTTCTTCATCGATGAAGCACCGTACTTTACTCCAAGAAATACGCTGAGCTGATTGATATTAAAAATCTTTGTATACTCATCAACGCTCACATCAAATAGTGACTTCGCCATCGTAATACCGGCGTTATTGACCAGAATATCTAAAGTGCCAAAATGTTTTTCGGTCTCAGCAATGACACGCTCCCAATCGTCTGAAGAAGTAACGTTATGGGACAAGAACAAAGCGTTTTGACCTAATTCCTCCGCTAATTTTTCACCTTCTTCGGCGTTAATATCAGTGATTACTACACGAGCGCCTTCTTCGTGGAATAAACGTGCATGAGCAGCTCCCATTCCTTGAGCAGCTCCAGTAATTAAAGCAACCTTGTTTTCGAGTTTCTTTGCCATCACTTATCATCCTTTGATATGAAAGATTTATTCGCTATGTATATTTAGCTGGCAAGAGGCGACTTATGTCGCCCATCACTAACAAGGTGTACTATACTCCTGAACTCCCAGCTTTTTCAAGAAAAAATAAAAGGTTGTTCTTCCTACCAGTAAGGTAGGAAGAACAACCTTTGATCAAAGACTTATGAGAGGTAAACCCCTCATAAAGACTTAATTAGTTGCCGGTGAGCTTCTTGCGAAGTTCTGCAAGAGCCTCATCAGAAGCAAGAGTACCGGACTCTGACTTGCTATCAGAGGAGTAGGAAGAAGGAGCAGCTTCAACCTCAGCAGCAGGCTCAGCAGGTGCGTTAGCAATAGCTTCTGCGTCAGCTTCAAGAGCCTTTGCAACCTGTACCTTGTGAGCTTCCCAGCGAGCCTGAGCATCAGCATACTGCTGTTCCCAAGCTGCACGCTGAGCTTCAAAGCCTTCAAGCCATTCGTTGGTCTCAGGGTCGAAGCCCTCAGGGTACTTGTAGTTGCCCTCTTCGTCGTACTCAGCTGCCATGCCGTAAAGTGCAGGATCAAACTCAGTACCTTCAGGATCTACGCCCTCGTTAGCCTGCTTGAGGGAGAGGGAGATACGACGGCGGTCAAGATCGATGTCGATAACCTTAACGAAGAGTTCGTCACCAACAGAAACAACCTGCTCAGCCAAATCAACGTGGCGAACAGCAAGTTCGGAGATGTGAACGAGACCTTCGATGCCATCTTCAACACGAACGAATGCACCGAATGGTACAAGTTTGGTGACCTTACCAGGAACAACCTGACCCAAAGCGTGGGTACGAGCAAATGCCTGCCAAGGATCTTCTTGAGTTGCTTTGAGGGAGAGTGAAACACGCTCGCGGTCAAGATCAACTTCGAGAACCTCAACGGTAACCTCGGTGCCAACCTCAACGACCTCGGAAGGATGATCGATGTGCTTCCAAGAAAGCTCAGAAACGTGAACAAGACCGTCTACGCCACCAAGGTCAACGAATGCACCGAAGTTGACGATAGAGGATACAACACCGTTACGAACCTGGCCCTTTTCGAGCTGGTTAAGGAAGGTGGAGCGAACCTCAGACTGAGTCTGCTCAAGCCATGCACGGCGAGAAAGAACAACGTTGTTACGGTTCTTATCAAGTTCAATAATTTTTGCTTCGATTTCCTGACCGATATAAGGTGCAAGGTCACGAACGCGACGCATCTCAACCAAAGATGCAGGGAGGAAGCCACGAAGACCGATGTCGAGGATAAGACCACCCTTGACAACCTCGATAACAGTACCGGTAACGACACCGTCGTTTTCCTTAACCTGCTCGATGTCGCCCCATGCGCGCTCGTACTGTGCACGCTTCTTAGAAAGGATGAGACGGCCTTCTTTGTCTTCCTTAGTTAGGACGAGAGCCTCAACTTCGTCACCAACGGAAACAACTTCGCCGGGATCGACGTCATGCTTGATGGAAAGTTCGCGTGAGGGAATAACGCCTTCGGTCTTGTAACCGATATCGAGAAGAACCTCGTCGCGGTCAACTTTAACAACTTCGCCGGAGACTAGATCGCCATCGTTGAAGTACTTAATGGTCTCATCAACGGCCTTGAGGAAGTCTTCTTCAGTTCCAATGTCGTTGATAGCAACCTGAGGAGTGTTGGTGCTCATATAGTAAAGGGCTCCAATAGGATAGATTTGGTAGGTTGATACAGCCAGGCGCCCACTACGTACAAAACATATCTTCTGAGTATTTGATAAAAATATCTCTCACTCATCGGGTTCCGACGTAGCATTCACCACGAGTGGTTCACTCTGTACCAAGCGTTTATTCGGACAATTATGTGAGCGCATAGTACGCCCACACCGTTGATTCTAGGGGGTTACACCCAAGATGGTCAATCATAGCCACACTATTTCAGGTGTTTATTTCACAACAAATATGGTATGTTACTTCCCCATTGCATTATCAACGGCTAAACATCGACTCCCACGACGACATCGGGGTATCAAAAACTAGCTCATGGTAGACCTCACGACGATACTCTTCAAACCCCCTACGACAATAGTTCTTCAGAGCGTATGGCCCGTCTAAAGTACATGTATGCACCCACACACGTTGCACTTCAGGTATAGCGTGATAAGAGGACATCTTCCATGCAGCAGTAAGAACATACTCCAAAAAGGCTTTACCCAGCCCCCTACCATGCACCCACTGCATCAAACCAAAATAGAGCAGCTCCACATCAGAGCCAAATTCATCATCAGAACGAGGAATAACCTGAGTATCTAACTGCGCATAGCCACAAGGAGTTCCCTCAACATAAAGAACCCATAGTTCACTGCCAACTTCGCTCAGTTCGTCATCCCACTGCTCTCGAGACCAGCTTAAACGCTCGTACCAGTAATAAGGCCCACCAACAACACTATAAAGCCAACGAATAAACTCCGGCTGAGGATGCATCACCCGCTGAGCATACACGCCTTCAGGAAAGCCCGAAAACTCCCCCGGATCTGAAAACATCTGTAAATAAATGACCTCAACATCCCGAGGAGAACGCGAAGGCATCGAATTTGTTATAGAAGTCATGACCAAAGAACGCTTCCCCTAATGTCCAGCCTCTTGCCAAGACGCACCAGAACCAACCTGAACATCAAGAGGTACCAAAAGTTCCACAGCCTTGCTCATCTCTTCACTCAAAATACGGCGAGCTTGTTCAAGCTCACCAGAGGCAACTTCTAAAATCAATTCGTCATGAACCTGCAAAAGCATACGACTCTTAAGATTCTCATCATTAAGACGACGATAAACATTAAGCATCGCAATTTTGACAATGTCCGCAGCAGTACCCTGAATAGGAGCATTCAACGCTGCACGTTCAGCAGCCTCACGACGTTGCTTATTTGAACTGCCCAAGTCGGGAAGAATACGACGGCGTCCAAACATCGTCTCGGTATAACCATCACGGTGAGCCTGCTTAACCGTTGAACGCAAGAAACGCCCCACATTGCCAAAACGTTTAAAATAGTTCACCGTTAACTCGCCAGCCTCATCAACAGGAATACCGAGTTGTTTTGAAAGACCAAAACGAGACAACCCATACGCCAGCCCATAAGACATTGCCTTAACTTTGGCACGCATCTGTGATGTCACCTCTTCAGGAGCCACATCAAATACTTCTGAACCAACAAAGCGATGCAAATCCTCACCACTTTGATAAGCCTCAATTAGCTTCTCGTCCTTAGCTAGATGCACCATAATGCGCATTTCAATCTGCGAATAATCTGCAGTCAGAAGAGTCTCATATGATGTTCCATCAACAGAATGCGGATCAACAATAAAGACCCCACGGATTTTACGTCCTTGCTCAGACCGGATAGGAATGTTCTGAAGGTTTGGTTCCGTAGAAGACAATCGCCCAGTCGCTGTAACATTTTGTTGAAAAGTCGTATGAATCCGACCATCAGCAGCCGTCGCTTTTTCTAGACCTTCAACCGTTTGTTTGAGCTTGGTAAAGTCACGATAGGTCTGCAACGCAGCCAAAAATTGCGCTCCGGCAGTATCAGGATTCACTTTAGTCATCAAATCTGCAATAGACTCAGCATCAGTAGAATACCCCGACTTAAGTTTGCGAGTCTTGGGCAGTCCTAATTCTTCAAAAAGAACTCCTTGAAGCTGTTTAGGAGAGCTCAGATTCACTTCGTGGCCAATCAAACGATACGCTTCGTCAGTTGCCTGACGCACGAAAGAATCATAGTAGTCCTTAAGCTCAGAAATCTTTGCAGAATCAACGGCGATACCAGATTGTTCCATACGAGCTAAAACCTCTGCCATAGGAAGCTCAATATCCTGATAAAGGGTTAGCTGCTCATCATCAACCATCCGATAATGCAAACGGTACGCCAACTCTTGAATATGGCGAGCAACAAGAGCGCAATATTCAAAGGGGACAGAAGGTTCTAACACAAAAAGCTCTGCTTGAGGCTCCTCCGATACTGGCTCCTGAGGAAGAGAAACCCCCAAATATTCTTGGCACAAGGCATCCATCATCGTCGCAAAATCACGTTTACGAGCTGAAGGAATATACCCGCACACATAAGAACTCAGCATCGGGTCTTCAACGACCCCAGCAAGGTCAAAGCCTCGCGCATTCAACGTCTTATAGTGCTGTTTGAGGTCGAAAAGAATTTTAGGTTGAGACTCATCTGCTAACCAACGAGCAAAAACACTCTCTACTTCTGGGCTCATCGCAGTAAAATCAAGCCATACGCTAGAAGCTCCAGCAACTAAAACAGCACCTAAAAGATCACGCTCATGAGCTAGGCCCGTCTGCTGAGCAGACTCAGCGACAACAGGATATAACGTCACAGCACAGCTCAAACGTTCCGGCACAGATTCTGAACGCTCCACCTGAGCAATAACATCAGTCGCCGTGTCCAAGAATTGACGTAAAACTTTATCTCCGTCATCAGAAGAGCACGTCTCAACTGTCGTATCAAAAGACAGTGCAGATACAGTCGTACCCTGCTCCGCTACGGCGGGGAAAACCTCACCCACACGACGGCGAATAGAATTAAACGCTAACTCATCAAAAAAATCGTCAAGACGTTGATGGTCTTCCGGACCATACTCACTCATATCCGATAACTCAAGCGGCAGTTCGAGGTCATCAACCAAACGATTCAAACGACGGTTACGACGCACATCCTCAATATGTTCCCTAAGCGCCTCACCCTTTTTGCCTTTAATCTCATCAGCATGGGCAAAAATACTCTCTAAATCACCGTATTCATTAATCCATTTTGCGGCAAAACCAGGCCCCACACCAGGTACACCTGGCAGGTTATCTGCTTTCTCACCTGTCAACGCGGCAAGATCTGGGTACAAATGAGGAGGTACAAGATATTTCTCTTGCACAGCAGCCGCATCCATAGGACGGATACCTTTCTGCGGCCCCGTCGTCACAGGATAAAGTACCGTGACGTTATCAGAAATCAGCTGAAAAGAATCCCTATCACCAGAGACAATAGATACTTGATATCCGCTCTCACGACCAGTCTTTGTCAACGTTGCAATAATGTCGTCTGCTTCATATTCAGGAACGGTTAGCCAAGGGATATTTAACAAATCAAGAAGACGCTGAATTAGCTCAACCTGCCCAAAAAATTCGGGAGGAGTCTCCGAACGCCCACCCTTATACTCACTATATTCACGTGTTCTAAATGTGCCACCCGATAAATCAAACGCAGCAACAATATGCGATGGTTCTTCACTTTTAATAAGGCTCAACAACGTTGAAAGGAAACCATGAACCGCATTTGTGTGCTGTCCTTGAGCATTAACGAAAACATCAGCTGGAGTCCCATAAAAAGACCGAAAAGCTAAAGAATGACCGTCAATCAGTAGAAGTTTTTGAGTTTTTTTAGCAGATTCTTGTGTAGTCACAAGTTCTATCCTAGACGCTTATTCTTTCTCACACCACGTTCACTCCCCCTATGTTCACTAGCACCTCAGAAAAACAAAGAGCATAATGAAGACTATGAACGAATTACCTCACGACGTACGCGCATCATTGATTGAGCATGGAATACCGGAAGATTCAGTACACCGTTTCGGTCCGCTAGGTTTAGGAGAGCTTATCCCTAAACTTGGTATCCGCTTCCTTGAACTCTCTGCAGAAAAAACTGTTGCAACAATGCCAGTATCAGGAAACACCCAACCAGCAGGACTGCTACACGGTGGTGCATCCGCAGCATTCTTAGAGACTCTTGGATCTTTTGCATCAAATATGGCTGTCGATGAGAAAACCATGGCAGTCGGTACTGAACTGAATATTACTCACCTACGCTCTGCCGTCAGTGGTCTTGTGACAGGAACCTGCACCGCAGTTAAACTTGGTAGAACACAGCTGGTCCACCACATTGATATTACCGATGAGAATGGAAAGCTAATTAGTAGCGGAAGAATGACCAATATGGTTGTTCCTAATATCGTTCATTCTGCTCAGAAGGGATAACACGCATGCGAGAAAAAATTGGGATGGTCTTTCTCATCCTCACTATTCTTGTTGCTGTTACGGCAATGCAACGTGGAAGCTATTGGTGGCTTGGTCTAGCAATCTGTAGTGCTGTCACACTATGGGGTATTGGAACAAAGCCTTCACAAAAATAATCTTTGCTCACAACACATCATGGTGGGGTTAGCACTCCTTTAGGAGTGCTAACCCCACCATGTTTTTATGTCTAGTAAAACCTATGATTTAGACATTTGTTCAACGATAGTCTCAGCAACTTCACGCATAGAGATACGTCGATCCATTGACGTTTTTTGAATCCAGCGGAACGCTTCTGGCTCTGTTACCCCCATCTTTGTCATGAGCAAAGACTTTGCACGGTCTACAGCTTTCCGCGTCTCAAACTGTTCTTTAATATTTTCAACTTCAGCTTGAAGAGCCTTAATCTGTTCATAACGACTCATCGCAACTTCGATAGATGGGATGAGCTCATTTGGGCTAAAGGGTTTAACCACGTATGCCATTGCACCAGCTTCTGTGGCACGGTCTACCAGCTCTTTTTGGCTAAAGGCGGTTAACAATACAACAGGAGCAATCTGTCGTTGTGTAATCTCTTCAGCAGCAGTAATACCATCCATAATGGGCATTTTTACGTCCATGAGGACAACGTCAGGGCGGTATCGCTCAGCGAGTTCAACAGCAGTCTTTCCGTTATCAGCTTCTGCGATGACGTCGTATCCTTGTCCTCGAAGAATCTCAACGATGTCCATACGGATGAGCGCTTCATCTTCTGCGACGATAACGGTATGTGTTGTTTCCTCTGTGGAAGATGTCTTCTCTGACATACAAACTCCTAGCTCTCTGCCGACCCTTTTACTTTATAATTTTGACACGTTGCTTAGCTATCTGTTCAGCACGTGAAGAAAAAAGTCCGTAATATTCACCACTGTAACCTCATCAACCGTAAAACAACCTCAAAACTGACTTCTCAAACGCTCTCATAAAGTATCTAAGGTTCTATCTTCACTTCAGTTGTAAAGGAAAGTTCAGAAAGCTGAACACATCAACACCTAAACAACAGGCACGCCTTAATATATAAAGACAACAATGATTATAGATTTTAGATTCCTCTAAATATTAAGACTTCAGAGGACCACCTTCTTTATTTTCTATTTTTAAAATAAAATTACCAATCTCTTTAACAATCTCAGTAACTAAAGCATTTCCCATAAAGAACATCCTCATTCGGTCACTCACCGGCACAACATCTCCGCCAGCAGTTTTCTTGTAAGCAGTCCAATTATCTGGAAAATCTTGCAAGCGTTCAGCTTCAATCGGTGTCAAAAGACGATAACGATCATTTCTAAAGATGAGATGTGTCGAGCGGTTAAGGCTCCCTTCAGACGTTAACATTGTACGACTTGGCAAATTTTCATAGTCATAAGGAGACATTCCACCTTCTGAAAAAATGTAAGAAAAACCATCTACAGAAGTTCGCTCAATTCGTTTTGGACCTCTTAGGTACTTAAACTTTTCAATCTTCTCGTCATCATCAAGATAATATTTTTCGTCAACTAATGCTTCATCTTGAAGAATGTCACCAAGAGTTAAAGAATTTCCATGATACGCTTGCTCAGTTTCAACGCTATAGCATATCCCATGACGCATAATTCCAGTATTCCATACTTGACCTGTAAAATTATCAGATAACTCAACAATATCATCATTTAACTGATAATAAGACCTACGATTTTTAATGACACTTTTTTTGATTGGGAATTGAGTTGCAAATAAACCTTGGCAGAAGATATAGTCATCATATCTATTTTCTTCAGAGAGAACAGCATCTCCCTCAAAAACACGGTCAATTTTCTGAGCAAATTCGGTATCATTTCTATACACGAAAAAGAACACACGTCTACGTCGCTGACTTCTACCATATTCAGCAGCATTAATAACACGCCACTCAACAGAGTAACCTAGCTTATTAAAAGAAGCTAACATAATAGAAAAATCTCGCCCACGTTGCTTTGAAGGAGATTTTAAGAGTCGGTCTACGTTCTCTAGAATTAAATATTTCGGTTTAATGATTTTGGTGACTCTAATAATTTCCCAAAATAAGACACCTTTTTTACCCTCGATACCCATTTCGTTTTTCTTGGTACGAGCCACAGAATAATCTTGGCATGGAAAACCTCCAACGATTATGTCTGCATCCATTTCAGCAAAATCATTATCTGTAATATCAGAAATACTGATATTGATATTTTTACTGTCAGGGAATTGGTAGTTATACACTTCAAAAGCATCTTGAGACTTGCGAGAAGGCTCCCACTGGTTAGACCATTTTGTTTGAAAAAAGTCTTTATCTGCGTTTTCAAGTCCAACACGGAACCCGCCTACACCTGCAAACAACTCAAGGACTTTCATTTTTCTCCTATAGAAACCGGAATGTATTCATATTATACTATTCCGTTGCAAATTGATCAAGTCTCCAGTGTGCTGCAGTGTTACAATAGAGGCACTCTAACGCTTGTAAGGATTTTTTATGTTATTTGATTATGATGACAGCAATATTGAAAGCATTGTGGACTATTCCAAAAATAATTTACTAGGAAAGCCACTGTCTCAGATTATTGAATCTTATAATTTATCACCGTATAAGACTTATAAAGACTTCCAGGAAAAAAAGATATCAAAAGTTACCAACAAAGAAATCAGCATAAAGTCAAAAGGGCAATACGGTAACTATATTGAAAGATACTTCTATGGGTTACAAACTAATAATAGCTCCTTGCCAGACTTTGATAAAGCTGGACTAGAGCTAAAAGTTACCCCCTTTAAAGTTAATAAAAATAAAACAATAAGCGCGAAAGAACGTCTCGTTTTAACAATTATTAACTACAATAAAGAAAATCTAGATAATTTTTACGATACCCACCTATGGGAAAAGTGTGCAAAAATTTTACTTTTATTTTATGAAAGGACCTTAGAAAATCAAAAAATAGAAGATTACGCTATCAAAAAAGTTTTTCTTTATAAATGGTTCGAAGAAGACATGAAGGTAATTCTTGAAGATTACCGAAAAATCAGTCAAAAAATTAAAGCAGGAAAAGCACACGAATTATCTGAATCGGATGGAAATTATCTATCAACTTGTACTAAAGGTGCGGGAAAAGGGAAAGACCTTAGAACACAACCCTATTCTGATAAGTTAGCTAAGCAAAGAGCTTGGGAACTTAAGTCAAGCTACATGACTTACTTGATTAATCATAAAATTTTCGACGAACCTGACCAAGAGAGCATATTAAACGGTGTCAAGAACAGTGACAAAATATTTACAGAAATTATATCAGAGAAAATTTTAAAGCATAGGGGGCGTTCAGCAGATGAATTATATCAATATTTTAGTGTAAATCCCAAAGCAAAAGGTAAGAACAACACTCTTATACGAAAAATTTTAGGGCTCACTGGAGATGTTGATAAAACAAAAGAATTTCAAAAATCTAATATGAATTTACGAGTAATTCGTATTGACAGCACGGGGCTTCCAAAGGAAGATTCTCCGTTTAAGAATTATTCTTTCCAAGAGTTAGCAGATATAGACAACTGGGAAGAGTCTCACCCGTATCTAGAAATATTTAGTAAGAAATTTCTATTTGTTATTTTCAAGGAAAAAGATAAGAATACTTTTGTTCTAGACGATATTAAGTTCTGGGGGTTTCCCGAACAACTGCTAGAAGAAGTTCAACGGGTTTGGAGACAAACTCAAAATATCATCCGCGAAGGAGTAGAACTCACTGTAAGAGGAAATAAAGTATCAACAAATTTCCCACAGAGTAGAGTAAATAAAGTAATTTTTACAAAAATACATGCGCAGAACACCTACTATGAGATAAGGTCATCAGAGTTTCTCGGCAAGGGGAAGATATCTGATACGGATACCTTGCCCAGCGGATTAAAAATCACAAAGCATTCATTTTGGTTGCCCAAGAGGTTTTTAAAAGATGTATTGGAAGGAAAATGGGACTAAATATAGGAGAAAAGTCCTAAGATATCTGTTACGCACTTAATAAACCAAGTTGATAACATGTTTAGCGCCTAGCTCTTAGATACTTTCAAAGAGTCTGAGGAATGATAACTAGTATGGACCTTTATAAACTCGAAAATGTCGCATACGACTTCAATCAACACGTTAGAAAAAAGCTCCCCAAACATCTAAAATACGACTGCGACACTGGAGGCGGAGGAGACAGCGAAACAGCCCTATGGGTCGCTGAACTAGTACACCAATACGATATCTCCATAGACCCCGAACTATACGTTAACTGGAGAGAACACCAACCTATCGTCTACGGCAGCACATGGGCCGGATACCACTGCGCCGTTGAAGCATTAGAAGCAATCGACGCTCGCCCAGAAGTTCAAGCAGAGTTTAAACGTAGAGGAATCACACCTTCGGTGAAATATCTCTCGTAGATTCAAAAGATATTTCTATTGAGAATCTCATAGAGAGAAAGTGAAGCCTCAAAATTACCCTTTACAGGTTTTCCGAGAATAGAGCGTTCTCCCCCTAACACAAAATAACACCTTACCGGGTGGGGTTAATACCAATAAAAAACCCTCTTCTACAAGAAAGAAGAGGGTTTATCGTTGTGCCCAAGGTGGGACTCGAACCCACACTCCTAAGAACCGCATTTTGAGTGCGGCGCGTCTGCCAATTCCGCCACTTGGGCGCATCTGCGCTAAGAGCACTCCTCTACGATACACCATCACTACGCAAAAGTGAAATCGAAAGAGCCGAAATCATAAAATACTTTATCTAATGCCTCACAGCACAACAGAAAGAAGCCCCATCCTCGCTCATAAACAGAACATAGGACAGGGCTTCTTCTCGTATCAGGATAAAACCTTAGAGAGTGACGATGCTAGGAATCTTCACCCCAAGGGCCAAGTTTCTCTTTCTCTTCAGGAAGAAGAGCACCAGCGTCATCCAAGTCACCAATACGGTGAACTTTCAACATATTGGTTGAGCCGGCAACGCTTGGAGGCGAACCAGCCGCCATAACGATGAGTTGATTAGGTTCAGCAATTTTTTGAGCCAAAAGGTACTGGTCGACCAGACCTGTCATCTCATCAGTGTTTGCAACGCTCGCAGCTTCTACCGCGTCTACACCCCAAAGCATTGCAAGGAATGCGCGAACCTTAGGATCAGGAGTAAATGCAATCACAGGCTTCGACGGGCGCAAACGTGCAAGACGGCGAGCCGTATCACCGGACTGAGTGAACGCGGTAATGTAATCAACATTGAGCTGATCAGCAACGTTCACTGCCGCACGAGTAATCGCACCACCACGAGTCTTAGGAGAAGTGCCTAGTTCAGGCACACGATACAAGCCACGTTCCTCAGTGGATTTGACGATACGAGCCATCGTCTGAATGGTGATAATCGGGTACTCGCCCACAGATGTTTCACCAGAAAGCATGACGGCGTCTGCACCATCAAGGATAGCGTTAGCGCAGTCAGATGCTTCTGCACGAGTTGGAGTGGGGTTATGAATCATTGATTCAAGAACCTGCGTTGCCACGATAACAGGCTTAGCCCAACGGCGAGCAAGTTCAATGGCTCGCTTCTGGACGAGAGGGACCTCTTCAAGAGGATATTCAACGCCTAGGTCACCGCGAGCGACCATGATACCGTCGAACTTATCAACGATGTCTTGAAGATTGTCAACAGCCTGAGGCTTCTCAACCTTCGCAATAACGGGGATGCGGAATCCTTCTTCGTCCATGATTTCGTGAACACGAGCGATGTCGTCGCCAGATCGCACGAAAGAAAGAGCGATAATGTCGACACCAAGTTTCAAAGCGAAGCGAAGGTCGCGTTCATCTTTTTCAGTCAATGCGGGGATAGATACCGCAACACCGGGAAGGTTAATACCTTTATTGTTGGAGATAGGACCACCAACAACAACGCGTGTTGTTACCGTCGTGTCAGTTACTTCAATGGCTTCAAGACGAATTTTTCCGTCATCGATGAGCAGGGTGTCTCCGGGAGCGACGTCTCCAGGGAGTCCTTTGAAGGTGGTACCACAGATGTCTTTGGTACCTTCAACGTCTTCGGTCGTAATTTTGAAAGTATCACCAGGTTCTAGAACTTCAGAACCGTTTTTGAAGGTTTCAAGGCGAATCTTTGGGCCTTGTAGGTCTGCCAAAATGGCAACGTTTTTACCGAGCGCTTTGCTCTGTTTACGAATGTTCTTGTAGGAATTTGTGTGAACATCGTGGTCGCCGTGGCTCATGTTAAGGCGGGCGACGTTCATGCCAGCTTCAATAGCTGCCTTAATTTTCTCCTCAGAGGAGATTGCCGGACCAATAGTACAAACAATTTTTGCGCGTCTCATGTATACAACCTTAGTAAGTTTGGGGGTGCGACAACAAGGGGGATGATAGAACATCTTGCGATAGTGCGTTCAATGAGCCACAAAAAATAACATTCCCACACATTCACAGATATTCTTAGCATCTCTCCGGGTGCATACCTCATTATACGGGCATAAACCTTCTTTTTGTCCCAGAAATGAGAAAAATAACTCATAAAACCAGCCTATTTCCCACAAAAACACACATCTTATTCGTTAAATGTTCCATCGCCGTTCAACTTGTTTTATTCTTGAGATATAAAAGCACCGCAAACCACGCCTTACCGGCATGAAAGAAACGTGAGACTCATGAGCACCCAAAACGTCGTTATCCTCTTCGGCTCAAACTACGGATTTACAGAACGGTACTGCCGCTGGATTGCAGAAGAACTCCAAGCTCTCGACCAGTCCCCCAACATTAGCCTCAGCCCCATTGCAGAAGCCACCGACGAGCTCATCGAATCTGCTGACGTACTCATCGTCGGGGCAAGTTACCTTGGAGGGTTCCTCACCGGTGCTCCAACATTACGCAAACGCCGTGAAGCAATGCTCAAAGTTCCGCACCGTGTCTTCTTCACCGTATGTTTCAACGGTCTAGCCGTATACCCGCGTGAATACCTCGACAAACGCGTCATGAAATCTTATAAAGAAGACGTCGCAGGAAACTGCCCCACCTACCACTTCCGTGGAGGACTAGACCTCTCCCAAATGACGAAAACTCACAAAACTGTTCTAGCAGGAGTTCGCACCGCATATCGTCTCAAGCCTCACGCGAACGAATATGACAAACAGATGATTGAATCTTTCGACAACGGTGGTGGAGACTACACCAACCGTGAAGACATCTTCCCCCTCGTCGAAACAGTCGCAGGGTATCTCTCCCCCAATGTAGAAAGCTAAGGCGCGTATCCTCGTGGGAGCATGTGTTCTCATCTCAGCAGGTAGCCAGTACGGATACACCACAGAATATGCACACTGGATATCCGAAGCGTTAACTAACTATGACAACACTATCAACGTAACGATTTGCGCTACAGAACAGCTCTGCGCAGAAAATATTCAATCAGCAGATATTGTTCTTATCGGAGCTAGCGACTATGGAACATTTTTGACAGGAGCAAAAACAACACAAAAATACGCTGAACTATTGCGACCACTCCCACGCGTGTTTTTTACCGTATCTTTTAACGGGCTTGAAGGTAGTAGCCGCCAAAAGTTAGACAATATGGTGATAAAGAACTATGGCGAAACGTTAACGGAGAACGCTAAAATTTTCCATTTTCGTGGAGGACTAGACCATGCCAAGCTCAGCATGAAACATAAAACGCTCATGATGGGGGTACGTGCAGCAATAGCGGCAAAACCTCAACGCTCTCAGGCTCAAGAACAAATGCTTAAAAGCTTTGAACAGGGAAAAGTAAACTATTCTGACCCAATAGCTGTTAAACCATTAGTCGAGCATGTCCTACAAACGTTAGCTACTCAACAATAACAATATTTGTTCTCCTCTATGTGGTGGGGGTAAGAGATATCTCTTACCCCACCACATAGATTTATTTATACAGTCTCTTAAAGAAGCGTAAACCCGCGATCATGAGGAGACACCGGTTCAGGTAAGAAAGTGGAACCGGTAAGATACCGCTCAACTGCGGCAGCTGTTGCACGCCCCTCAGCGATAGCCCACACCACCAGGGACTGTCCGCGCCCAGCGTCACCACAAGAAAACACGCCAGGAACATTCGTCATATAGTTCTCATCTCGTGCAACATTTGACCGTTTGTCATAGCACGCACCAATTTGTTCTTCTAAAGTTCGAGAATCTTGCCCTGTAAAACCTAACGCCAAAAACACGACATCAGCAGGGATAACATGTTCGGTACCCGGTTCAGGGACACGACGGCCATCAGGTAGGTACTGCGTCTTAGCAACTTTAAGACCTGTCAAAACACCATTCTCACCAACGAACTCCACGGTTGACGCTAAATAGCGAAGCTCTCCACCCTCCTCATGAGAAGAAGACACCTCAAATACTTTTGGAAACATCGGCCATGGTTCACTATCAGAGCGTTCAAGCGGTGGCTGTTCACCAATCGCAAGAGTCGTAATAGATGCTGCTCCTTGGCGTACAGCCGTACCGATACAGTCAGATCCAGTGTCTCCACCGCCCAAAACAATCACGTTCTTACCGGTAACGTTAATGCTCAGTGAAGAGCTCTCCCCTGAGACAAAACGATTCGTGTCCTTGAGATAATCCATTGCCGGATAAATACCAGATAACTCAGCGCCCGGAATATCCAGTAAACGAGGAGCTGTTGCCCCTGTCGCAACAATAACAGCGTCATATCGTCGTCGTAACTCATCCCACGTAATATCAGTACCAATATTAATGCCGGGACGGAAACGAGTGCCTTCTTCTTCCATCACTGCAAGACGACGCTCCACCACAGATTTCTCTAATTTAAAATCAGGGATACCATAGCGCAACAAACCACCAATTTTAGAGTCACGTTCAAAAACAGCAACCGTAAAACCAGCCTGTGTTAATTGTTGAGCAGCCGCTAACCCAGCTGGCCCAGATCCCACCACAGCAACCGTCTTATCTAACATACGTGCAGGAAGAATAGGCTCAATCAGGTTCTCAGCAAACCCAGCTTCACCAATAGAATACTCAGCTTGTTTAATAGTGACCGCCGGCTGATTAATACCTAGCACACAAGAAGACTCACACGGAGCTGGGCACACGCGTCCGGTAAATTCCGGAAAATTGTTTGTTGCGTGCATACGCTCCACCGCTTCACGGGTACGACCACGCCACACCAAATCATTCCACTCAGGAATAAGATTCCCCAAAGGACACCCAGCGTGACAAAACGGCACACCACAATCCATGCAACGCGATGTCTGTTGACGGATAACAGCCTCGTTTGGGCGAACCTGCACCTCACGGTAATCCATAATACGTACAGGCACAGGCCGTTTCGGTCGGTCTTGACGAGTTGTTACTTCTAGAAAACCACGAGGATTAGCCACGGGTTACCTCCAAAATCTTCTTCCACACAGCCATCGAGTTAGGGTCTTCACCTTGAGCTTGAGCGTCCTGACGAACACTCAAAACTGCCGCATAATCACGCGGCACAACCTTCGTGATACGCCCCATAGTGGCTTCTTCATCGGCTAAAAGCTGTTGGCCCAGATATGACCCAGTGTGTTGTACGTGCTCTTCTAAAAGTTGGCGAACCTCTGAACAATCTGTTTCAGATAAAGCGGAAAACGATAGTTCACCCTGCTCACGAGAATCTTTATTCACATTCTTCATGTTGAGATCTAGTACATATGCATAACCGCCACTCATACCAGCACCAAAGTTACGTCCTGTCTCACCCAAAATCAGGGTTCTGCCACCTGTCATATATTCACAACCGTGGTCGCCGATTCCTTCAACAACAGCAGTAGCACCAGAATTACGCACTAAGAAACGTTCACCTACAACACCGCGGATAAACAGTTCACCGCTGGTAGCTCCATAACCGATAACGTTCCCTGCCACAACATTTTCATGAGCGATAAGAGGAGCGTTCTCATCTGGGCGGATAATAATTCGTCCACCAGATAGGCCTTTACCGGCGTAATCGTTGGTGTCACCAACTAGTCGAATAGTCATTCCTTGAGGAATAAACGCACCCAAAGACTGACCAGCATGTCCTTTCAGATGAAGGTCAATCGTATCTGGTTCTAATAAGTCAGTACCAAACGTTTTCGTCACATAATGTCCTAGCATTGTGCCGATAGAACGATCAGTATTCACCACATCACGAGTGATTTGAGTCTTCTGACGGTGCTCAAAAGTGGCAGAAGCCGCACGAATAAAATGGTGATCGATATGAGCATCCAGTTCATGGTCTTGTTCACGGCTATGGCGCACTCCCCGACCCGCGTACTCTTCAAACGTTGAACGCAGAATAGGCGATAAGTCTAAACCGTCAGCTTTCCAATGTTCGATAGCAGCAGAAGTATCCAAAAGTTCTGCACGCCCAATAGCCTCGTCAAGGCTTCTCAACCCCAGCTGCGCTAAATATTCACGAACTTCTTCAGCAATAAATTTAAAGAAGTTCATAACATGCTCAGCTTTACCGGTGTACCGTTCGCGAAGCGTCGGGTTCTGTGTCGCAACCCCCACTGGGCAGGTATCCAAATGGCATTTACGCATCATAATGCAGCCCTCCACCACGAGTGGAGCTGTTGCAAAACCGAACTCTTCTGCACCCAATAGAGCAGCAATCATCACGTCACGACCGGTTTTTAGTTGCCCGTCAGCTTGCACAACCACGCGGTCACGTAAACCGTTAATCATCAAAGTCTGTTGAGCCTCAGCAAGACCTAACTCCCATGGTGCTCCAGCATGTTTCAAGGAGTTCAAAGGAGCAGCACCAGTACCACCATCGTGACCAGAAATAAGCACGACATCGGCTTTAGCTTTCGTTGCACCGGCGGCAACCGTTCCAACACCCACCTCAGACACCAACTTGACATGAATACGAGCCTGCGGGTTGGCACGTTTGAGGTCATAAATCAGCTGTGCCAAATCCTCAATAGAATAAATATCATGATGAGGAGGTGGCGAAATCAAGGTCACCCCAGCTGTCGCGTGACGGGTCTTCGCCACCCACGGGTACACTTTCTGACTCATGAGCTGCCCACCTTCACCAGGTTTAGCGCCTTGAGCCATCTTAATCTGAATATCTTGGGCGTGTGTTAGGTATAAAGACGTCACACCAAAACGACCAGAAGCAACCTGCTTAATAGCTGAACACCGTTGCGGGTCAAGAAGCCGTTCAACATCTTCACCGCCCTCACCAGTATTCGACTTTGCACCCAAAGCATTCATCGCAATAGCCAAAGTCTCATGAGCCTCCTGAGAGATAGACCCATACGACATCGCACCCGTCGAAAAACGCTTCACAATAGAGCTCACCGGCTCTACCTCAGAAATATCAATCGGAGGGCAATCCTGCTTCAAAGACAATAACCCACGTATTGTCATCAGCTCTTTAGACTGATCATTTACACGTTCTGTATAAGACTTGAAAATATCGTAGCGCCCCGTTTTGGTTGCATGCTGCAAACGGAAAACAGTCTCAGGGTTAAACAAGTGGGAGGCACCATCACGACGCCAATCATATTCACCACCAGTTTCTAACGTACGGTGTGGAACAGCTACCCCATCTTGAGGATAGGCACGGTCATGACGGGCTTTCACCTCAGCAGCAATAACATCAAGACCCACACCATCCATCTGCGAATGAGTCCCTGGAAAATACTCGCTCACAAGACGCTCAGACAAACCCAACGCTTCAAAAGTCTGAGCACCACAATACGAAGACACCGTAGAAATACCCATCTTCGACATAATCTTCTGCAGACCTTTACCCAAAGCCTTAATCAAGTTCTTAACAGCTTCGTCCTCAGAAACTGACTCAATCTCACCATCTCGAACCAGCTGTTCCACCGACTCCATGGCAAGATACGGGTTCACCGCTGAAGCACCATAACCAACCAAAGTAGCAATATGATGCACTTCGCGAACATCACCAGCTTCAACCACCAAAGACGCCTTCGTACGAGTTGCAGAACGCAAAAGGTGATGATGAACCGCCGCCGTCAACAACAACGACGGAATAGGCGCCCACTGCGCATTAGAATGACGATCAGAAAGAATAATATGCTCCACACCGCGATTAACAGCGGCAGACACCTTTTCACAAATTTCACTCAGCCGAGCACGTAAAGCGTCTTCTCCCCCAGCAGGGTTATAAAGACCCCGAACTTTCAGGGCAATACCCATACCATCCTCATCAGTGAGGTGAGCAATCTTTTCCAACTCATCATTATTGATAACGGGAAAATCTAAACCAATATGACGAGTATGTACACGCCCATTACGAAGAATATTCCCATTAGGACCCACCGACGTCTTCAAGGACGTAACAAGCTCTTCACGAATAGAGTCAAGAGGAGGATTCGTTACCTGAGCAAAAGACTGCACAAAATAGTCAAAAAGTAATCGTGAACGTGACGAAAGAACCGCAATAGGAGTATCCGTTCCCATCGCGTAAATAGGCTCTGCACCATGTTGTGCCATGGGGGCAAGAATCTTTTTAAGTTCTTCAGTAGTGTATCCAAAAGTCTGTTGGCGCAGAGTCATCGATGAACGAGGGTAACGAATATGTTCACGTTCAGGTAAATCGGCAAGATTGATAATGGACTCTGACGCCCATTTTTTCCATGGGTGACTATTCGCTACGCTCTTTTTAACTTCTTCATCTGAGATGATACGTTGTTGTTCTGTATCGACGAAGAACATCTTTCCTGGGCTAACTCGACCTTTCTGAACGATATTCTTCTCGTCAATATCGATAACGCCTACTTCAGATGCAAGAACAACAAGACCTTCATCAGTCACCCAGTAGCGTGCTGGTCGTAACCCGTTACGGTCAAGGACAGAACCAACCCGTGTACCATCAGTAAAAGCTACTGCTGCTGGGCCGTCCCATGGTTCCATTAACGTTGAATGATATTGGTAGAAGGCTCGGAGGTCTTCGTCCATATCCTCGTGTTTTTCCCATGCCTCAGGAATCATCATCATCATCACTTGTGGCGCGCTACGCCCAGAGAGCAACAGCAGTTCTGCAACCTCGTCAAAAGACTGAGAATCTGAAGCACCCGCCGAACAGATGGGAAATAATTCTTCGGGGTTTCGTCCTAACAATGGTGATTTGAGCTGTGATTGGCGCGCTCGCATCCAGTTACGGTTACCTTTGACGGTATTGATTTCGCCGTTATGTGCGATGGTTCTAAAGGGTTGCGCTAACGGCCATGAGGGAAAGGTGTTCGTTGAGAATCGTGAGTGGACGATAGCAAGTTTTGTCTGAAATCTGGGGTCTGAGAGGTCAGGATAAAAGGGTTCTAGTTGTGCGGTGGTTAGCATTCCTTTGTACACGATGGTTCGTGTAGAGAAGGACGGAAAATATACTCCGAGCTTGTGCTGTGCGCGTTTACGTAGACGAAAAGCTTTTTGGTCTAGTTGTTGTTGTGCGGATGTTGTGTCGAGGTCGATGATAGGGATATGTCCGGTGAAGGGTGCGGCAACGGCGTCGTGTTCTTCGGGTTCTGCTTCGGCGATGAACATCTGTACAAAGTGAGGCATGACGGCGCGTGCTGATTTTCCGACAAGTTCTGGGTTGGTGGGCACGTCTCGCCAGCCGAGGACTTTGAGTCCTTCTGCGTGGGCGATGTCTTCTAGTGATTGTTTGTATTCGCTGATGTTTTCTTCGTCAGCGGGGAGGAACGCTGTTCCAGCTGCGTATTTTCCGGTTTCTGGTAGGCAGAAGTCTAGTACGGCGCGGAAGAATGTGTCGGGCAGTTGTAGGAGGATTCCTGCGCCGTCGCCGGTGCCTTCGTCTGCTCCGACGGCTCCTCGGTGTTCGAGCCGACGCAGTGCTGTGAGTGCGTGGTCAACGATATCGTGGCTGGCTTGACCGTTGATCGTTGCAACCATCGCTAGTCCGCAGGCGTCTTTTTCGTTGTCGGGGTGGTATAGCCCTTGCGCTTGAGGTATTGCGGCAAATGTTTGGAAGGGTGACGGTGGTGTGGTGGAGTTGTGTTTGCTCTGTGTTGGGGTGTGTGATGTTGGGTTTTTCAAAGGCCTTTTCCTCTCCACGGCGGGTCGTTCACATGCGTTAGGGTACGTGTGTGAGCGAGGTTTCGGTGGTGGTACGGCACAAAGTTTGATATATCCGCATCGTGTATGCGCATAGGCTCTAACTCTTGGGTGTGGGATAAGAGTTAAAGGTCTTTGAGCCGCGCCATTGCAGCGATGGGGTATGTTCCGTTTACTGATAGGCAATAGGTGTTATCAGTGGTGGATTTATTGTGGTGCAGTTGATTCCTGTGTGTGGTGGAGTCAATGTTGTTACGTTTTCACGTTCACCGGTAGAAGACGCTAGTTTTTTGGGTGTGTTCTATCTATCTTCTGGTAGTTATTGTGCCTTGTTTTGTTTCAAAAGGGGTAATTCTTCGCGTTAATACACCAGATAGTGAGACGGCTTAGTATCTGATAGTTAAATAGTTGGATGTCTCGGATATTTTTATTTTTAGCGACAAGACGTACACAGTGAAATAAAGGCGTCTCAAAATTGTATGATTTTGTGGAGCTTAATTGTTCTTAGCTTCCTCCGCGGAGCATGTATCACATGAAAAGTTTGTAGCTAAAAGGTTATTGAGATGTTAAACAGCAGGCTTGGTCTGACGCATGGTGTTCTATGGGTTGTTTCATCTCTATGGGCTATAGCTCTGAGCGTCACAACAGTATTCTTTGTGATTGACCAAGACCGTTATGGAATTCCAGAGGGAATATCATCTTCGTTCTCTCTTGTAGAAACACCTCACGACATCACTGAACAGGACTTGATACAACAGCTCACAGAACAAGCTCAGATTGAGCACGTCAATATCTATAAAACTGTTCCATCAGCACAGTTCGATAAGCTATCCACCACCTATTATCTTTTCTCTGGTCAGCCAGATACTGTTATCGGAAATATTGATCAAGAATATTTTCCAAGTTTTAGCAAACTTTATACGCCAAAACTATTACCCGGAGATTCTCTTCAACGAGACCACTTTCTTGGAACGTACTTTGTGCAAGGCGATGTTCGCAGTGCACAGAATATTTTTACTCATCTCCAAAATTTAGGTTCAAACGGTCAAGTTCAACAACTTCAACCAGCTGAATTTTCTTGGGCTTTTTCTCTCATTTTTAGCACTTGGGCTGCTGGTATTGTAGTGCTCTCTTGTACTCTCATCCTCATGATGGTTCAGATGTACAGCCTCCGACTATCAATACAAGCTATTCGACGTACCGTCGGAGAAAACCCACGACGTGTTGTTTTTCAAGAATATCTGGTATTAGGGTTTCCTCTTCTGATTCCAGCTCTCATAAGTTTCTTAGCGTTATCTGGTTATAGCTTCTTTGTTGCTGACGGGTACCGTTTACAAACAATTTTCTGGGTCAGTTTGCAAATTTTGGCGATATTACTCTGTCTATGGGTATGTTCATGTGCCACGGTCTATGTAGCAACCCGACAGTATTCTTTAGGAGCTCTTGCCAAGGGGAAGAAGCCTCTCCGCTTGCTAGCAACTCTATCTCTTTCTCTTGTTATCACAGGTTCGTACTGCACAATAGCTAGCCTCGATGCAACGGTTCATCATTTTTCTACCTATACAAAAGAAGAACGTGCCAATAGTGTTCGAGCACATGGCAAAGACCTCGTTCAACCATTATTTAGTTATCTGACTCTTACACGAGTTGGAGAAGAAAAGATGCAGCAGATACAAAAAATCTATGATGATTTTGAAAAGCAAAACCACGTATTTCTTTCCTCTCCACTGCAATTTGGAGAGCAGGAAGATAACAGCAATTTCCTCTTGGTTAATCTTCCCTATCTTCGATATTTTTCGTCTCTCTCACAGGAGCTGGTCGATACCATTGCCAACGACATTTCTTCGTCAGATAATGTTGTTTTAGTTATTCCACAGGATTTAGAGCATCAATCTGAAAATATTAAACATCAGATTGAAGGTTGGGTATCTTTCCAAGAAGAAACTGCTCGTCATCACCACACCATAAAAGTATTACAGTATTCAATACCAGATACAGGAATACTGCCTCTTTTAGGTAAAGCGCCTACTGACATAACCTATCGGGAAAATCCTGTCCTCGTTGTCAGTCAATTCTCGTCAAAGACAATACCTGTCATAAACCTTGGCACAGCAGACCTTACGTATAGTTATAAGCCGTTCAAAGCAGCTATAGAAAACCATCATTTATCAGATTTTGTTATTGCTTATAGGTCAGTACAAGAAGAAGCTCAGCTCGAACATGCTAATCGTCAGGCAACGTTAGTTATGTCTGTAGCCGGCGCTGTTTTATCATTATTATCTCTCGCCGTAGGAAGCACTCTTCTTGCTATCACTTACTACGCTCGTCATACGACAGCTCTCTTCCTTCATAAAACGACAGGCGCTACATGGTTAGAAAGACACGGAAACTTTTTATATCAGCTCATTTTTGCCTCGACAATACCGATCAGCATGTTTGTTGCCCTCTATGGTAAAAATTCAGGAGTTTCTTTCGCTCTTGGACTAGGCATCTTTTTTGTTGTCTGCACATCCAGCATGTTGATGCTCAGAGCTTTAGAGAAAAATATCACTCAACATGCTTTAGAAATATCGTAAGGGGTATAGAAAATATGGCTATTTTCCCTCTCTTAACAGTTCAAGACCTCTCCTTTTCCTTTCCCGGTCGAACGTTATGGAACGACCTCTCATTTACAGCAAGGTCTCAAGAATATGTTGTCATCACAGGAGAGAGCGGTTCAGGGAAAACTACTCTTTTACAGTGCCTTGGAAGTCTCGAGAAACCCACATCTGGAAGAATCTTCTACAACGACGTTGAGGTATCTGCTCTCAAAGGAAAAGAACAACGAAGCTTTCTTCGCAACCATGTAAGTTTTGTATTCCAAAATTCAGGTTTAGTCCCCTCATGGAACGTCAGAAAAAACCTTGAGTTCGGAGGTTTTAAAGTTGAGGAGCATCAAGAACAGGTCTATCGTGCCTGTGAACGTTTCGGACTCAACACGCAGCTCTTAGATACTCCTGCCTATCAGCTAAGCGGTGGTGAGCAACAACGTATCGGGATTATACGAGCAGCAGTCCGCGAGACTCCTTTAATCCTTCTTGACGAACCAACAGCAGCATTAGACGATTACCACGCGCAATGTGTTCTCGACTTTCTTCAAGAACATTGCCGTAACGGAGGGATTGCTATTGTCGTGACCCACGATTATCGGGTCATTGAACAGACCAATAGCAGAGTACACCTCACCGCATCATAAAACTTCTATACCTTAAAAGACGATGTCTTGCCCACAACATATATTGTGGGCAAGACATCGTCTGCTTTTCTTCCAAAACAATATTACGGAGCTACAAGTTTAGGCCCCTTGAACCGCGTTTATAAGAGCACGCTGACGAGCCCGCATCTTAGCGATAATCAAACCGCATAGACCAAGAACAATCAGCAAACCAGCAGTCCACACATGAACACGAAGACCCAACACATAATGAGGAGTATCAATACGCCAGAATATCTCGATGATGATACGTCCCACACCGTAGTACAACACATAGAGCCAAAAAGTCTGACCTAAAACAAGCACCGACTTACGACCTAAATACAATAAGAGCATGACACCGCAAAGATTCCACAACGATTCGTACAGGAAAGTTGGGTGAAAGAGCGTACCGGCAGGGTATTGGTGCGGAAAATTTGGAGAATGAGAAGAAATTTCTAAGCCCCACGGCAAAGTAGTAGGTTTGCCGAACAGCTCCTGATTGAACCAGTTACCCCAACGTCCGCAGGCCTGAGCTAAAAGAATACCGGGGGCAACAGCGTCAGCAAAGAGCGCAAAAGAAATGCCATAACGGCGGCAAGCAATCCAAGCACCTAAAGAACCTAAAGAAATAGCACCCATAATGCCGATTCCGCCCTCCCATATCTTAAAGACGTTGAGAGGATCAACACCTGCACCAAAATAACTTGCAGGGTCAGTAATGAGCACGTGGTAAGCTCGAGCACCCACAATACCAAAGGGGAAAGACCATAACGCAATATCCCAAATACGTTCAGGATCTTGCCCCCATGACTTCCAACGGTAGGCTGTAAGTTTCAAGCACAAGAAAATACCCACCAAAATGCATAAAGCATAAAAGTGAATGGTTAGACCGCCTACATGAAAGCTGTTAATGGATGGGGACGGAATAGAAGCCTCTAACACCGTATTATTCATCGTTCTTACCTGCTAACTGACGCGTCAAAACTGCGACTCCTTCAACGCCATCAGATTCTAGAGCTTTCACAAGAGCAGTCCCCACAATCACACCATCAGCATATTGCCCGATTTCTTCAACGTGTTCACGGCGAGAAACACCCAAACCAACACAAACTGCTGGAGCGTCCGCTTCACGTAAATGCTGCACCAGTTCAGAAGCAGCATTGTTCACGGACTGGCGCATACCCGTCACACCCATGACCGATACCGCGTATACGAAGCCACTAGAAGCACGAGAAATCATCGCTAAACGCTCGTCAGAAGAAGAAATAGCAGCTAAGAAAATACGATCTAACTGATACTTTTCGGAGGCCTCAAACCATGCGGAGGCTTCGTCAGGGACGAGATCTGGTGTGATGATTCCAGCCCCTCCGGCTGCTGAAAGATCACGAGCGAACTCGTCGACACCATAACTTAACACGGGGTTCCAATAGGTCATTACAACGACAACAGCAGAGGTGGCCTCAGTAATTTCGCGTACGGCACGAAACACATCTTTTAGACGGAATCCGTTCTCTATGGCGTGTGCTGTTGCCTTTTGAATAACGGGGCCGTCCATCACTGGATCAGAATAAGGGACACCTAGTTCAATAATGTCTGCACCGTTACGTCCTAATGCAATAGCAGCCTGAATGGATTCGTCAACGGTGGGGTAGCCTACCGGCAAGTAACCGATGAGGGCAGCACGTCCTTGTTCACGACATTCTTCAAGGCGTCGTTTCAACGCCGACCCAGCTGGAGCCGGCGGAAAAGAATTATGACGTACAGAATACCGAACGCCTTCTGATAGATAATCACGATACGTCATTAGTTGTTCTCGCTCTCTACGCTTTGAGCTTCATGCATAGCTTCTTTATTTCCAGTGACTAAAGATGATGAGGGGATGGCTTTACCTAGGCCGAACCATTCTAGGGCTGTTCCCATGTCTTTATCGCCACGACCTGAAAGACATACCACCATCACTTTGTCGGAAGCAGTTTCAGGGTCGTTGGCAGCCCATTCGCGTGCAACGCGCAAAGCGCCAGCGAGCGCATGGGCAGATTCGATAGCAGGAATGATACCTTCGGTACGGCATAGTAGCTGTAATGCGTCCATGGCTTCGGTGTCGGTAACGGGCTGGTAGCTGACTCTGCCGATGTCGTTGAGGTAGGAGTGTTCGGGGCCGACCCCGGGGTAGTCGAGTCCAGCAGAAATTGAGTGGGATTCGATGATTTGTCCGTCTTCATTTTGCATCAGGTATGTCATCGCGCCGTGAAGCATACCAGGTTTTCCGAGGTTGATGGTTGCTGCGTGACGGTCTGTTTCTATGCCGTCACCGCCTGCTTCAAAGCCATAGATTTTGACATCGGGGTCGTCAAGGAATGCGTGGAACATTCCAATAGCGTTGGAGCCTCCTCCAACGCATGCTGCGATACCGTCGGGAAGTTTTCCGGTGGCTTCGAGGATTTGTTCTCGGGCTTCGGTGCCGATGGCGTCGTGGAAGAAGCGCACCATGGCGGGGAAGGGGTGCGCTCCTGCTGCTGTTCCTAGGAGGTAATGGGTGTTGTCGACGTTTGCTACCCAGTCGCGTAGTGCTTCGTTGATGGCGTCTTTGAGGGTTCGTGAACCGTTTTGAACGGCGATAACTTGTGCCCCAAGAAGTTGCATGCGTGCCACGTTGAGGGATTGACGTTCGGTGTCTTCTTCGCCCATGTAGATGACGCATTCCATGCCGAATAATGCGGCGGCTGTTGCTGTTGCTACGCCGTGTTGTCCGGCTCCTGTTTCTGCGATGAGACGGGTTTTGCCCATGCGTCGTGCAAGGAGTGCTTGGCCAATAACGTTGTTAATCTTGTGTGAGCCGGTGTGGTTGAGGTCTTCTCGTTTGAGGAAGAAACGTACCCCGTTGGCGTGTTCTGAGAAGTGTGGTACTTCGGTCAGTAGTGATGGGCGGTTGGAGTACTCGTGGCTGAGGCGTTGGAATTCTGCCATAAATGCTGGATCATTTTTTGCAGATTCGAAGGTTTCTTCTAGCTCGGTCATTGCCATCATTAGAGATTCGGGCATCCATTGACCACCGTATTGACCGAAGTAAGGGCCGGGGGCATTTTTGAGGGAAGAAGAGTTCCCTTTCAAAAAGTTATCTGCAAGTTGGTTTGTCACCGTTATGCCTCGTTTTCTGTTATAGAGCTGTTGAGTAAGTTGGGTCTTAGGCGTTTTGTTGTTGGAGGTATTGTGTGCGTCCGGTGTGTCCGGCTTGTTTGAATTCTCGGACAGTGTTTTCGGGTTCTCCGGAACGAACGAGTGCTTCTCCGACGAGGACGGCTTGTGCCCCGTGTAGTGCGTAGTCTGTGACGTCTTGAGCTGTGGAGACACCGGATTCTGCGATGATGACAGCGTCTTGAGGAAGTAGTTGGGCTAGTTCTGCAAAGTGTGCGTTGTTAACGTCCAAAGTTTTGAGGTTGCGTACGTTAACACCAATGATGTGGGCTCCTAGTGTTTTGGCGCGCTCAATTTCTTCTGGTGTGTGCGTTTCGATGAGTGCTCTCATCCCTAGTTTATGGGTGAGTTCTAGAAATTCTTTGAGTGTTTGGTCATCCAGTGCTGCGACGATAAGGAGGATGAGGTCAGCGCCGTAGGCTCGTGCTTCCCAAATCTGGTATTCGTCGATGATGAAGTCTTTGCGTAGTATGGGGATGTTGACGTGTTCGCGTACTGTTTTGAGGTCGTTGAGTGTCCCTTTAAAGCGTCGTTGTTCGGTGAGTACGGAGATGACGCTGGCTCCCCCTCGTTCATAGGCTTGTGCGAGGGCGGCGGGGTCGTGTATTTCTCCGAGTTCGCCCTTGGACGGGGAGGCTCTTTTAACTTCTGCGATGACGCTAAAGGTATTGGCGTTCTGAGTTCTTAGGTAGTTGAGTACTTCGAGTGCAGGTTTTTGGTTCTGGGCTTGGCGTTGTATTTCTTCAAGGGGGGTGTTGTTGATGCGTTCGGTGAGGTCTTCACGTACACCTGTAATGATGTTTTCTAGGACTGTTGCCATGCCAGTGTTCCTTCATCAGAAAATAGTTGTTGGTTGCTGATAATAATTCCTATGAAATAAGCGTCCCGCCGAGGGCGAGACGCTTATATAAGAGGTCATATACGGAACTTTTAGTGTCCGGTGTATTTAGTCTTTGCCCCACCTTGGCCGTAGCCTGCAGCTTTAAGAGCCCAACCGACGAATGCGCCGAGGACCATCACGCCAAGGCCGAGCCAGAAGAAGAAGGGACGGCCAAAATCAAAGCCTAGTGCGGAGATGAGTGCACCAAGAATCATCACAGAGAACATGCCCCATGAAGCAACGGTGTTTCCGTGGTTTGGGTATGGAATCTCTGGTGAAAGCACGACCTGCTCTTTAGCCATTGTTTCTCCTTGTATGTGTGTGTTCCTCTAGGTGAAGGAAATAAATCTATTGACGATTCTAGTCGATAGCGTCATGAACAGCTCAGATTTATGCGCTATGTTGCGTGGTTTTACTCGCCGGCTCTTAGCTTCTTGCGGTGGGATCGACCCCTGCGCTGAGAGAATCCCATGTGTCAATGTCGTCTATTTCATCGTCTATACGGTGGGTTGTTCTGTCGTATTTTCTTTTCTTGGGCCAGTGCGTCACCGCTAGGAACATGTATATTCCTAGAATAATGATGAGTATGGCACCACAAAATGATGCCCACGGCCAGAAGGTAATGGTGTAGTCTGCTGAGACTTGTGACAGTCCAGTAGCTTTTCCTACGGGCGTTGTTGAAGCTGAAACGGGGTTTGTTAATACCGATATGACGGATGCGCACATTCCGGCTCCGGTCAGCGATAGTAGTACGGCGACGATACGCGCAATTCGTGTAGAGGCTAAACGAATGACGAGCATGCCTGCTAAAGCTACGAGGGAGAGGGAACTTACGGCGGGGGCTGCCTCTGAACCGGCAACATGCAAGGTGGAGTCAAGGAGTGAGGTGTTAACTCGAACGTCAATCCAGCTAGGTAGTGTTGAGCCAAATGTTATTGCTGCACATAAGAGGGTCAGGAACGTTGTTTTAGGGGCGTTTAGACGAGTGTAGAAAGATGTCGGCATCAGTAATCACTCAGTTTTCTAGCTCTGTTGGGTGCTGTTGAGTGCCAGTGGAGAGTCTTTTGATACCAGCAGCTAACGCTACAGCACGTAAAGGTGCTGCTGCTTTGTGACAGGTTTCTTGTTCTTCAGATGATGGGTCAGAATCTAAGACAAGACCTGCTCCTGCTTGTATATAGGCGTGTGTGCCTTTGAGTAAAGCGGTGCGAATAGCAATGGCCATGTCCATGTTGCCAGCAAAATCAAAATATCCGCACACTCCCCCATACACTCCACGGCTTTGAGGTTCGTATTGGTCAATCAGTTGCATAGCACGTGGTTTAGGTGCACCTGAAAGTGTTCCGGCGGGGAAGGTCGCGCGAAGAACATCATAGGCGTCGTAATCTTCACCTTTTTGTGCAGTGACGGTAGAGGAGATATGCATAATGTGGCTGAAACGTTCAATTTCCATGAACTGCTCTACAGCTACAGAGCCAGGCACCGCGATACGTGATAAGTCGTTGCGGGCTAAATCAACAAGCATGAGGTGTTCTGAGCGTTCTTTATCATCTGCAAGGAGTTCTTCACTGAGTTTGAGGTCTTCTTCGCGGGTAGCACCACGCGGACGTGAACCGGCAATGGGGTGTGTGGACACAACACCGTCTTTGAGAGTTACTAGTGCCTCTGGTGATGAACCAACAATATGGAAAGGTTGCCCTTCGGTGTCTTCAAAGTTGAATAGGTACATGTAAGCAGAGGGGTTAGATTGACGTAACATCCGGTAGACGTCTAGTGGTTCTGCGTGGTTCTCGATGGTGAATCGACGTGAAAGAACGAGTTGGAATACATCACCGTCGATAATGTTTTGGCGGGATTGTTCTACGACGTTGAGGAATTCTTTCTCTGTCATAGAACATTGAGCTTGGGCAAGCACATGTTCAACGTTATTGGTGCCATGTAGTTCAGATACGGTTGAACGTTCTAAAGGTTGTGAAAGTTTATCAAGCATACAGTGGACGCGTTCGACAGCGTCTTCGTAGGCTTGTTCAACGTTATCGTCGGTACCATTGAAGTTAATGGCGTTGGCAATCAGGGTTACGGTACCGTCAGTGTTATCGTGTATTGCCATGTCTGAGACAAGGTTAAGCGCGAATTCCGGTAGTTGGATATCGTCCTGTGGCTGATATGGAAGATTTTCCCAGTGCCGTACAACATCCCACCCAAGATACCCGACCAGTCCGCTGGTGAGTGGGGGAAGATGGTCAAAACGTTCGGTGTGTAATGTTTTGAGAGTTTTTTGGATGGCCTCGACAGGATCGCCGTCAGTGGGTGCACCAACCGGTGTTTCTCCTTGCCAAAAGACTTTTCCTGCAGAGGTGGTTAAAGTTGCGCGAGAGTGTGCACCAATAAATGAGTAGCGTGACCATTGAGCATTTTCTGCTGCTGATTCAAGTAAGAATGTTCCAGCTTGTGCTGTCCCGTCACGTAGCACCAAAGCACGGTAAAGTCCGATAGGAGTCAGCGAATCTGCCAAAATTTTGGTGTAGACGGGGATGACACGACGAGTCTTCGCTAATGTTTGAAATTGTTCAAAGCTGGGGGAAATAATGCCCATATCTTGCATATGCGGTGAAGTCCTCTGCATTGGTATCTAGCTGGAAGATGGTGTATCGCTATTGTAAGTCTTTTGAAGGTCTTAGCAGAACCCTTCAACATAGCTTATTATTGTGCGGCAGGTGTTGGCAGGACGGTTGCAGGAAGTTCTCCCCCTGTTAAAAAACAGGTCCGTTGTCCTGTATGGCAGGCTGCTTCTATCTGGTCAACTTGTAGAAGCAGAGCATCTTTATCGCAGTCTACTGATACTGACTTAACATATTGGTAATGTCCTGAAGTATCGCCTTTACGCCAGTATTCTTGGCGAGAACGAGACCAGAACGTGACCCGTCCTTCGTTCAGTGTCCGTCGTAAAGCTTCTTGGTCCATCCACCCCAACATCAGCACTTCGCCAGTATCGTACTGTTGAATAATTGCGGCAATGAGGCCTTGCTCGTTATAACTTAAGTGAGCGATACGTTCTTCACGTAAAGATTTTTCAGATGAGGATGCGCTATTCATCGTTCGGTTGTCCTATTCTTAGTTTTTAGCGGACGTTATATCCGGCGTCTCGAATAGCATCTTTAACTTCAGCGATGCTCACCTCACCAAAATGGAAGATGGACGCCGCAAGAACCGCGTTTGCCCCAGCTTCAATGGCGGGCGGGAAATGTTCCGGTGCTCCAGCCCCTCCAGAAGCAATCAGTGGAAGCTTTGTGATAGCTCGAACGGCTTGAATCATCGGGAGGTCAAAACCTGTTTTTGTTCCGTCAGCGTCAATAGAGTTCAATAAGATTTCTCCAACACCGCGTTTTTCGGCTTCGGCAATCCACTCTAGCGCATCAATTCCGGTACTTTTTTTACCGCCATGAGTGGTAATTTCGTATCCTGAAGGAGTGTTTTCGGATCGTTTAGCATCCACTGATAAGACAAGCACCTGAGAACCAAAACGTTCTGTGATGTCGTTAATGAGTTGAGGGTTTTTGATAGCTGCAGTGTTGATAGATGCTTTATCTGCACCGGTGCGTAGAAGTTTGTCCACGTCATCGACGCTACGTACTCCCCCACCAACGGTTAAGGGAATAAACACAGTTTCTGCTGTTTTTTGGACGACTTCAAAAGTTGTTTCTCGGTTAGCAGTTGAGGCGGTAACGTCTAAGAACGTGAGCTCGTCAGCACCAGCTTGGTTATATTGAACTCCTAGTTCGACGGGGTCTCCAGCATCGCGTAGCCCCTCAAAGTTAACCCCTTTAACCACTCGTCCTTGATCGACATCAAGGCATGGAATCACTCGGATAGCAACGCCCATAGATTATTTAGTCCTTTACCTTGTTCTGTTACCTACTATGACGTGTTGGTACTTCCCGTCAAAGAAAGCACCTCGATGTTGTAGGGCTCTTTAAAGACGTGCAGCCTGTACCGGAGAGACGAGAATAGCACGCGCACCAATATCGTATAACTGGTCCATAATGTTGTTGGTTTCTTGACGTAACACCATAGAGCGCACAGCAACCCATCCTTCTCTTTCAAGAGGAGAAATTGTCGGTGCTTCTAAACCTGGTGTGAGTGCAGACGCTTGTGGCAGTAAGGCTTCAGGAATGTCGTAGTCAACGAGAGCGTATTGACGTGCGATGAGCACTCCGCGAAGGCGACTAATGAGCCGTTCAAGACCGTGTGTATCTTCAACTTCTTTGCGTCGAATCAGGAGAGCTTCACTGTGCATGAGTGGTTCGCCAAACGGTTCAAGCCCCGCAGCTCTCATAGTGTTTCCTGTTTCAACAACATCGGCGATAGCGTCAGCTACACCTAAACGAATTGAAGATTCGATAGCCCCGTCCAACCGTGTCACACTGGCTTCAACACCTTGTTCTTGTAGATATTGGCGGACGAGTTGGGCGTAGGATGTTGCGATACGTTTGCCGTTAAGCTCTTGAATATTTTGGAATTGGCCTTGTGGCCCAGCAAAACGGAACGTTGATTTTGCAAAGTCAAGGGCAAGACTCTCAACCGCTGGTGCTTGAGAGTCTTGTAGTAGGTCACGTCCAGTAATACCGACGTCAAGGGTCCCTTTACCAACGTACACTGCAATGTCTCTAGGTCGTAGGTAGAAAAATTCGATGTGATGTTCTTGGTCAACGATGACGAGTTCTCTACTGTCACGACGTTGCAGGTAGCCGGCTTCTTTGAGCATACGGCTCGCCGCTTCAGATAAAGATCCTTTGTTGGGTACAGCTACACGTAACATGGAACATCCTTCATGAATGAGTTTAGAGGTATTTATAAATATCTTCGGGTGCGAGGCCTTTAGCAATCATCATCACTTGAAGGTGGTATATCAACTGAGATGCTTCTTCTGCAAATTCTTCATCGCTTTGATATTCGGCAGCCATCCACACTTCGGCAGCTTCTTCAACAATTTTTTTGCCAATACCATGTACGCCACGGTCTAGTTCTTCAACGGTTTTAGAGCCTTCGGGGCGGGTGCGAGCTTTTTCGGTGAGTTCAGCAAAGAGAGATTCAAAGTTTTTCACCTTTTCCACTCTAAGGCAGTTTGTCTCAGAAGATGTGCACCCTCGTCTGCAGAATAGCATGATGACCGTTACTCTTTTATTCACATCAGAAGTAAGTGCTTCCTTAGATTAACATCCCTTCTTTAAGATATGAGGGCGGTAGCTTCACCTTTGCAAGGTGAAGCTACCGCCCTCAAGGACTCCACGAGAGTGTTGCTAGTGAGTCCTTGACTTTATGTGTGAATCCTATCGACGGTTGGGTCGGGGAATTGTGTTTCCAATGCAACCTGAGCTGCTTCACGGTTGCGAGCGCGCCACCAGACGAAGAATCCCACGAGAGTGAACCCACCGTAAAAGACATACATGAGTGCTGTTGCGTAGTATCCGGCAGACCAGAGAAGTGGAACACCGACGATGTCTACGGCTACCCAGATGAGCCAGAATTCAACCCATCCTTTGGCCATGCCGTAGGTGGCAAGGAGGGAGCCTGTGAAAATCCATGCGTCAGACCAGACTGGTTCGTATGAGCCTAGCGCCCTAAAGATAGGGGTAAGGACTGCTGTTCCTGCCAGCATGCCGACGATGAGAAAAATGCGTTCTTTTGCTGTTGCCCATGTAGGAATGACAGCAGAAGAGCCGTTGTCTTTTGAGGTTTTCCACCGGTACCATCCCCAGATAGAGACAATGATAAACATGACTTGTCGTCCGGCTTGTCCTAGCATGTTGATAGTGTTGATGGAGCCGAAGAATGTTCCAAGGAATACGGTAAAGAGGAGGAGATTACCCGCTATTCCAACCGGCCATGCCCAGACTTTACGGCGCATACCGCCCAATGCTGAGGCTAGACCAAAAATGTTACCGAGGACTTCGCGCACCAAAAGCGTTTGATCGCCAATGTGAAGTTGTGCGTCGAAGAGCCACCGCAGAAAATCCATGTTTTTCCCTTTCGCGGAGGCTCCGGGAAGAACAAAGCGGGGTTTATCTCGTGTCGAATACGCCCTTGATGTGATGGGGCGTATTTACATAGAGTTCTTGTAGAGGCACTTTGGATATAGGAGTGTCTCTACGCCGTTTTGCTCGTGCTACCTTCCATCCAGACTGTACTGTCGGTATTGGAATTTCACCAATCAGGCTTATCGCAAAGAGTAATCTTTGAGGTAAGTTAGCGGACTATCACCGCCGGTTCGGATTTTCACCGGGTCCCGGAGCACGATGTTGTTATTGCGCTTTTGATTATTGCACAGTTTCGCTAGGGAAAACACCCACAACTCACACGATGTTAGATATTTGTTATCTGCCGTCATGTTCGTTTATGTATCGTCATTTTGGTGTTGTGCACACCAATCTTCAATGGCGATTTGTACGGCTTGGTAGTTAATGCGGGCCCGTAATGCGTCCTCTCTGAAGCCGTGTTGTTGAAAAACATCAAGTGCTGTTTTTGCGTGAACAACAGCAACATGAGGAGCTCCAGTACTATATTCTGCGATAGCTAGCCCTTCGTAGCAGCTGCCGACTTCCCAGTATGATTGGTGTCGTTCAAAGATTTCGAGGGCTTCCGTGTAGAGCAGCTTTGAGGCGTCATAGTCTCCACTCAGTTTTTCAAGGAAAGCAAGCTGCATCAAAGCGACAGCTTGGGTGTATTCCACCTCTTCACGTGGCACTTGGTAATATAACCCGATTGCTCGATGAAAATGACGTCTCGCTTGGTCAAGTTCTTGACGATGTGCCAGCATGTTAGCCAGAGTATGCGCGTTACGTCCGGCTTCTTCAAAGTATTTGATGTTTTCAAACTCGTCAATGACCTGCTGGTAGCATTGTTCGGCTTGTTCTGTTTGTTCACACCCTAGGTAGATTAGCGCGAGGCTTTGCCGTTGAGAGGCGACTTTTTCTTGACGGCCGAGTGATTCAAAGAGGTTAATAGCTTTTTGCGCGAAGGGAAGAGCAAATTCATACATGTTGTTGTTGCCGTAGGCGGCAGCTAAGGCTGAACAACAGGTTGCTTCACCTTCTTTGTCAGATAGTTGAATGAAGGCGTTCAGGGCATTTTCGAAGCAGAGAGTTGCTCTTGGGTAGTCTTGTATGCGGAAGAATTTTTGTCCGTTATGGTATTTTTCCCAGGCGTAACCTAAAGGGGTATGTGCTGCTCGTCGTGCGCCGCGTTTTCCCATTGGAGAACTCCTGCCTCTGTTGTCATCTCTGAGCTGGTTCCTAGCACCCTTAAGAAATAAGGATACCCATATTTTATGGTTAGGATAACCTATTTTCAAGATATGAGGGATGTCAACGTCCTTTGACACCCCCTCTTACCTCTAAGATGCGCGAGAACAAAAGCCTTACAGCAACATCAGAGCGAACATGAACTATACGATACGAGCACGCTCTCTCAGAGCACTAATAGCCGCAGAGAAATCCTCTGCCCCAAAGACAGAAGAACCCGCAACAAAAGTATCAGCACCAGCTTCTGCTGCGCGCACAATAGTTTCTTCAGTAATGCCACCATCAACCTGTAAACGCAGTTGTGCGCCAGAGCCAGCAATCGCTTCTGCCGCTCGACGAATTTTAGGGAGCGTAACGTCTAAGAATGCTTGCCCACCAAAACCAGGTTCAACCGTCATTATCAGCAACATGTCTAGTTCGCTCAACATATCCAGATACGGTTCAACTGCGGTAGCCGGACGTAACGCCATACCAGCTTGTGCCCCTTCAGCGTGCAAAGAACGAGCCAAACGGATAGGCGCTTGAGCGGCTTCAGCATGAAAGGTAACGGATTCACAACCCATCTGTGCGTATTCTGGCGCCCACCGATCAGCATCTTCAATCATGAGGTGTACATCAAACGGCAGTGGCGACACCTCACGCAAACGCTTCACCACAGCAGGACCCCAGCTAAGGTTCGGAACAAAATGATTATCCATCACATCAACGTGAACAGCGTCTGCTGAACTAATACGCTGTAAGTCACGTTCAAAGTTCGCAAAATCTGCACTCAAAATAGAGGGGTGAATATGACAGTCCATGGTTCTTTCTTCCGTTCCAAAAGCTCTGAGCGTTCTCTGAAAAACACCTTCAACACTACTCTATCCCACACCAGCGAGAAGCATTTTTCCGAAACTCCTGTAGCTCATCGAAGCAATGCACAAACTCGGTGTCCTCTCCCACCACAAAAGATTTTCCAGCACCTTCAGGAATAGCGCCGAGCACGGGGCACCCTAAACGCCCCAAAAAGTCAAGGTTACTTCGATGTATCTCTGTTGGAGATGACGGCATAGCCCCAATCAAAACCCCCGCCACGTTAAGCGAACGAATACGAAGATACTCATAGGTCAAAAGTGTGTGGTTAAGAGTTCCCAGCCCAATACGTGCCACAATCACGGCACAAGAATCATGAACATCTTCAGCTATCAAGGACATTAAATCAGCTTGATGCCCCCACCCTCTCAAATTCACGGCAGTGCCAATATCAACACTTACTCCCCCAGAACCCTCAACAATCACCACATCATAGCTATCTCGCAGTTGATGAATTGTTTTTGCGTACTCATCGAGAGAAGGTAAAGTGCAACCATTTTTTTCTGCTGCCGCCACAGGAGCCATCGCATCAGGTAGACGCACCCCCTCATAGGAATCAGCGCCACTAAGATACGCTGCTAGTTGAGCATCTGCCGGCATATTGGGTTGCACCCCCGTTTGAGCAGGCTTATAGACTGCTACAGTTTTACCGTGAGCAATGAGCGCAGCCGCGCAAGCTGCTGTAGCGATAGTCTTACCAACATCTGTATCAGTACCCACAATATGCACGACAGAACACTCATGCCAAGGTCGGTGTCGTTCATCATTCGCATGTTCTAGTAGTTCAAACATTATTCTTACTCTCCGTGCACCTCTGCAACAGATTCAACGAGGGCACGACCAATATGTTGTATCTCTTCTTCCGTAGCAATATAGGGTGGCATTGTGTAGACCAAGTTCCTAAAAGGACGCACCCAAACGCCACGGCGAAGAGCTGCCTGTGTAAGCTCAAAAATACGAACGTCCTCATAGAGTTCAATAACTCCAATACCTCCAAGAACTCTCACATCACGCACAGACGTTAAAGATTGTGCAGGCTCTAAAGAATCTTTCAAAGCCCGCTCTAAACGGGGTACGCTCTGTTCCCAGCGCGACAGCGGGTACCCGTCAAGAGCGCCGGTTAATAAATCCAAGGAAGTACACGAAGCGGCACTTGCTAACGGGTTGCCCATAAAGGTTGGCCCATGTAAAAGGGCACGATGTTCAGAATCACTAATTGTTGAAGCGACGTTAGTGCTCACGAGCACTGCTGCTTGAGTCAGGTACCCTCCGGTGAGTGCTTTGCCGACGGTCATAACATCGGGAACAATGTCGCTCCATTCGGTAGCGAAAAATTTTCCAGTGCGTCCAAAACCTGTTGCAATCTCATCAAAAATAAGAAGGAGCTCATAACGGTCGGCAAGCTCACGCAAAGTATTCAACGTATGGGGGTGGTAAAAGTGCATGCCACCTGCCCCTTGAACAATAGGTTCAACCACAATAGCTGCTAAAGAATCATGTTCTTTGGCGATGATAGTTTCCGTCGTTTTCTGCCAATGATGCTGAGCTTGTTCGTTGACGGACCATTGTTGCTGCGCGTTATCGTAAGTTGCGCTAGGAGGTCGTGGCGCAAAGAGCTGTTCTGGGATAAACCCTCTGAACTCACTGTGCATACCTCCAATAGGGTCGCATACGCTCATTGCACCAATCGTGTCCCCGTGGTATCCGCCTTCTAGAGCAAGAAAACGGTTTTTGGTGGGGCGTCCTAACGCACGCTGATATTGCACAGCAAGTTTGAGCGCCACTTCTACCGAGACAGACCCAGAATCAGCTAAGAACACGTGGTTGAGTTCCCCTGGCGCAAGACGAACAAGACGTTCTGCAAGATTAATTGCAGGCTCGTGTGTTAGACCGCCAAACATCACATGAGAAAATTTTTCTGTTTGCTCTCTCAACGCTTGATTTAATGCGGGGTGAGAATACCCGTGAACTTGACACCACCATGAGCTCATTGCGTCAAGAACGGTATAGGTAGCCCCGTCTTCGTCTTGTAGTTGCAGTTGAGTACCTTGGGCAGATAACACTCCGTAGAGAGGTTTAGTCTCTAACGGGGCGTAAGGGTGCCAAAGCATTCCACGATCGCGATGAGCCAGAATATTTTTCAGGTTATGGGGATTGTTCTCGGTATCAGAAGTATTATTGAACACTGTTCAATTCTGCCTTGATAGCACACCCAAAACAAGCACGACAACCGAAAAGATACCCAAGATACCACTGAGAGAACCCTGCCAGCTTAAGTCAGAGAAACAAAAATCTATTTCTTCTGAAAGAGAGCAAAGAACATCGCATCTGTTCCATGCACATGAGGCCATAGTTGAGCTGTTGTTGCGTTCATATTTTTCTCATCTACAGCACAACCAACAGCACGTTCACCCGAAAGCAAAGATTGCCCTTGAGCATCTGTTAACGCAACCTCAGCTAAAGCCTGAGCCGAATCAAGAAGCTGCACATCGTGAGTTCGCAAAATATCCTGAACGATATTGCGAGTTTCTGCCATATGAGGAGAACACGTCACATACGCAATCAGCCCACCAGAGCGTGTCTGTTGCACGGCAGCATCAAAAAGCTGTTTCTGCAGGGTCAAAAGTTCCGCTATATCACGGGGACTTTTACGCCAACGAGCTTCAGGGCGACGACGTAAAGCACCAAGCCCTGAACAGGGCACATCAACCATCACACGGTCAAAAAGCATGGTAGAACGTAGCTGTTTCGGCAAACTCGACTGTGCTTTAAGAGTCTGATCAATCGTGCGCCCATCTCCCGTCAGCACTCGATACCGTTGGGGGTCAAGAGGTTTAAGAGATTTTTCAACAAGAGATGCTCGATGTGGTGCTGATTCATTAGCAATCAGGACACCACCACGTTCTTGAACCAAAGCACCCAGCAGAGCCGCTTTACCGCCCGGCCCTGCACAAAGGTCTAGCCATACCTCATCTTTTCCCGATAATGGAGCCTGCGCTAAAGCACGAGCAACAAGCTGAGAACCAACGTCTTGAGCACGCACTGTACCTTGTCGAACACTCTCTAAGCGCCCTAAATCGCCTTGAGAGTAAAGAGCAGAACCCTCAACAAGTTCACCTTTTTGAGCACCTTTTGCTAAGGCTTCGTCTAAAGAACCTAGCTGTGGTAAAGCAACAAGATTCACAATAGGAGCGAGATTATCAGCTTCTAGAAGTTTGGTAATCTCGTGAACGTCACGCCCATGAGCGACTAACGCTTGACGGAAAGCTCGCACAATCCACGTCGGATGCGAATAACTCACCGATAATTGATGCAGTTCGTCCTTTGCTTCTGAGACTAAAAGTTCTTCCCATTGTTCTGGGGTTCTTTCAGAGACTCGACGGAGTACCGCATTAATGAAGTGTGCAGGTCCGCTTCCAATTTCGGCACGGGCTAACGCCACGGTAGAGTTCAACGCCGCATGCGCTGGAACACGCATCGCTAATAGCTGGTGCACGCCCATACGCAAACACGTCAGAATCTGAGCGCCTGTTTTTTCTAAAGGGCGGTCTACACAATGAGTTAAAATTGCGTCATAACGACCCTGATAACGCAACGTTCCGTAGGTGAGCTCTGTGGCAAACCCAGCGTCACGTTGGTCTAGGCGATGTTTACGGATGGCTTGAGGTAGCACAAGGTTGGCGTAAGAATCTGAAAGCGCCACGGAATTAATGACCTCAAATGCTGTTTTTCGTGCGGGGTCTGAGGTGCGACGGCGAGCCCTTGGCGCGCTAGCGGAGAAAGCACGTTCGTGCTGAGCACGTCGGTTACGTTCACGTCCCTGCGCGTTGCGGCGGGTTTGACCGCCCCCGCCACGTTTTAATTCAGTGTTTTCTCCTTGACGGGAAGAACGAGTTGAGTATTTTTTCTGGCGGGGTTTTTCTGCGCTCATGACAGCACTACTTTCTGTTCGTTGAGAGCTTTTCCAAGTCCACGTGCCCAATCGGCAGCGTTCATCATTTTCTTTCCTGCCGGCTGCACTTGAGTCAGTTCTACACAACCATCAGAACAACTAACAACAACTTTTTTAGCAAGGACACGTACCGTCCCGTATTCGCCTGCTGCTTTTTCGAGACTAGGTTGAACCATAGCTATTTTAATACGGTTCTGTTCTAGCATGCACCAAGCTCCCGGCTCAGGGATAACACCTCGACATCGTGCAATAATCTCTGCTGTGGTATCTGACCACGTAATTTTTCCGTCACTCACATCTAATTTTGCTGCGTGAGTGGGCCGCCCATGCTGGGGTTGAGGAGCTATTTTCTGCTCAATTTTTTCAAAGGTCTGAGAGAGTAAGGCTCCACCGCTCAACGCAAGACGATGCAGAATATCTGCTGCGGTGTCATCTCCTTGAACACGGGTAGATTCTTGCATAAACACGGGGCCTGTATCTAAGCCTGCTTCAATCAGGAAAGTACACGAGAAAATTTCATCTTCTCCCGCCATCAAGGCACGTTGAACAGGCGCAGCACCGCGCCACAAAGGAAGATTCGAAAAGTGAAGGTTAACCCACCCATGTTCGAGTGTATCTAATGCAGATTGAGGAAGTATTGTTCCATAAGCTACTACTGCGGCAACCTGAGGTTTAAGTGCTTGCACTTGTTCTTGAACCTCTAGACTCCAACGATTTGCCTTGATAATGGGAAGCCCTAGCTCTTCGGCACGGCGGGCAACAGGTGATGGAGTTAGCACACGTTTACGTCCTTGCGGAGCGTCTTCTCTGGTCAGCACTCCAACGATTTCGTGCGGTGATGTCAAAAGCCCTTCTAAGGCTGTTACCGCAGTCTCTGGTGTTCCAGCGAATAAAACTTTCATACTCATACCTTATTTTTTCAGGAAAGAACTGCCAAAGGTACTACTGCTAGATTGGGTGTTAGTGCCGAATCCGGAGGAAACTCGTGTGGCTCGTTCTCGTTGGGTACGTTCAGTCACGTTGTCAAAGTTAGAACTACGAATTGCACGCATCACGGTTTTACGTTCTTCTCCAACGAGTCGATCGATATAAAGATGTCCGTCGAGGTGGTCTGTTTCGTGTTGCAACATTCTGGCGAACAGTCCTTCGCCTTCTAAGACGATTGGGCGGTTATTGTAATCCACGCCTGTTACACGCGCCCAGTTGGTGCGTGGTGTTGGTGAAGAAAGACCAGGTACGGAGAGGCATCCTTCTGACCCTTCTTGAGGTTCTTCTCCTCGTTCGAGGATGGGGTTGATGATGTGCCCTTCTTGTCCATCGATATTTCCGTAGGTGAAGAGACGTTTGGTGTTGCCAATTTGTGGTGCGGCAAGCCCCACTCCGTTGACTTCGTACATGGTATCTAGCATCGAGTGAATTAAAGTTTTGAGGTCTTTGTCAAAAACTGTTACAGGGTCACAAACGGTACGTAGTACGGGGTCTCCAACGGTGCGGATGCTAAGAATCGGCATGTGTCTTCTTTCTAGCCTAGGTGTGTTATAGGTGTAGTGGTTGGTGTGGCAGGTGGTGGCACAACGGGCATTAGAGCTTCTGCCCCGTTTTCTGCCAGATCGCGAGTGCAGTCCCAGACGCGTTTGAGAGCGCAGAATCTATACCAGTTTTTTTCTAAGATTACCGGATTCGCTTGTTGTGGAACGACTTGTGTTTGCCCCAGGGCAACTCCCATGAGGATAGGTGCTTTTGAGTATTCCCACGGCTTCCAGAGGTTATCTGTTTCATCGCTGATGTATTCTTCAGCTTTGAGTCCTGCTACGAGTTGCATGACGACTTTAGGGTCGAGAGCTTTGACGCGTCCTTTGCGATCGGTTCCTTTAGTTTTGTAGTCGATGATACATACGTGTCCGGCGATTTCAGCGACGAGGTCGAGTGTTCCGGCGTATCCGACGCTATGGTTCCAAATAGTTACTTCAGTTGCTAGTGGGCGGGGGTTGTATATATCCCACCATTCATCGAAACGGTCTGCGTAGGCTTGTTCTCCGTTGCTCACAAGTATTTCACGGCATTCTTCGGCGCGGTGTTCTTTGCCCATTTTTGCTAGTGCAACATTTTCGGCGTAGTTGTGGACGCGGTCTCCGCGGGCGGCGGCTTCGTCTCTATATCTTTCTGAAGCTTGTGCGGCGTCGCGTATGATGGCGAATTTTAGTCCTGAGGATTGTGATACTCGATAGGAACGGCGGTCTTCTAGGGCTGCTTTTGCTGCCATGTATCCGTGCCATCCGCTCAAATCTGTAGCTTGTTGTCCGATGATAGTGGTAATGGAAGGAACTTCGAGAGTTCCGCCTTCAGTTCGTGCATACATTCTGCCGTGGTCGGTGTCAGATGCTAGTTTCGGCGATGTCACGTTATACCTTAGGTGTTCAAGTGATTTGATAGCTCATGGTGCAAGTTGCAAGACTTGAGAGGGGTATTTTCTGTAGGTTCAATTACTCAGATTACCCTGCAAAACTCTACTCTTTTGGAGTTGAAGTGGTCAAATTTTTGATGGTGAATAAAAGATAAGACCTCCAGATGTTTCTGGAGGTCTTATCTGCTTTGGAGCGGTTGACGAGACTTGAACTCGCGACATCCACCTTGGCAAGGTGGTGCTCTACCAACTGAGCTACAACCGCGCAACGAGTAAATACTATACACACAAAAAACGTATTGTGCAAACTGTTTTTTGCAACTTCTGAGTATTTCTTACAGGTAGCACAAAACCCCAGTTCCTTTAAGAACTGGGGTTATTTTGTGCGCGATACTGGGATCGAACCAGTGACCTCTTCCGTGTCAGGGAAACGCGCTACCGCTGCGCTAATCGCGCTTAAACATTATAAATAATGTCTGCGAGGTGAGGACGGGATTTGAACCCGCGTACACGGCTTTGCAGGCCGCTGCCTAACCACTCGACCACCTCACCGAGCCTTGCTAGAAGCTAGGGCGTGTGCTCTTTATAAGCATCATGCGAGCGGTTGACGAGACTTGAACTCGCGACATCCACCTTGGCAAGGTGGTGCTCTACCAACTGAGCTACAACCGCATATCAACACCTCAACAAAACATCTTGCGTTCGGCTTGACAGGTAAATACTTTACACACTTTTTTCGCTCTTGCCAAATCGCCACACAACACGCCACGTTCCCCGTGTTTTCAAGGGAAAACAGGGGTATTTAGAGTTTTTACACCACAAATACCCCCATATTTCATGTCGTGCAATACATCACATTTTGGGTGTATGCGGTAGCGACCTTAACCATTTCCTTCACGAGCCAACGCCGTTAAACGTGACACCGCACGAAAATACTTCTTCTGATATCCACCATTCATCATCTCCTCCGTAAACACCTGGTCAAAAGGAACACCCGAAGAGATAATCGGCAAATCCTTGTCATAAAGACGGTCAGCAAGAACAACGAAACGAAGAGCTACTGACTGTTCCGTAATCGTCTGAACATTCTTCCACACAATACCGCTAAGACCATCTAATAATTGACGATACCGCGAAGGATGAACCACCGATAGATGCTCAATAACCGCAGAAAAATCGTCACAGGCAACTACATCGCTCCCGCTAAAACGTTGCTGAGCACAAGACTCTTCAGCACCCAACACAACAGGCTCAGGCGCCTGAGGTAAACCACGATGACGATAATCCTCACCATCTACCCGTAACACATCAAATTGTTCAGCAAGAACCTGAATCTCCCGCTTAAAATCAGCCGCAGCAAAACGCCCTTGCCCCAAAGCTCCAGGCAAAGTGTTCGATGTTGCCGCCAAACGAACACCAGCATCAGATAGTTCACGCATCAAACGAGACATCAACACCGTATCGCCCGGGTCATCAAGCTCAAATTCGTCAATACACACCAGACGATAAGAACTCAGCGCATCCACTGTAGAACGAAACCCCAAAGCCCCTACTAAGTTCGTATACTCCACAAAAGTGCCAAAAGCCTTTGGGCCTTCAACACTGTGCCACAAAGAGGCTAAAAGGTGGGTCTTACCGACACCAAAACCACCATCAAGATATATGCCAGTTTTCTTCTGTGAAGATGAGGAGGAAGACCCAAAAAGCCGCGAGAAAAATCCTCCGCTCTTTTGAGTAGGTGCTACCGTAGCACAAAAAGCACGCAAGGTCTCTACTGCCTGAGCCTGACTTGGCTGACTGGGGTCTGGGCGGTACGTGTCAAAAGACACCTCACCAAAACGCTCTGAAGGGCGAAATCCTGCAAGTAGTTCTTGTGCCGAAACATTTGGGCGACGTTCTATCAGGTGCGTATATGAAGCCATGGGGTATCTTCCTTGAAAACTTGGCTTGGAAACAGCAACATCGTTGTCATGCTGTTTTAAGTTCTCAACCAGTGTAATTCCTTACCTCATTAAAAACCCAACTATGACCCGCATTACCTCATAGCACTCTTGATAAAGCACTCTCTCATTTCTAGGGTAGATACCAAGTAAGCACCACAACACAGAAAGTCATAGTACGGAAATCATGGCAAAGAAAAAGAAAAACGTAGCAACAGCTACCGCAGCGTTACAAGCACTTAGCCAAGCTGGAATTATTTTTGAGCCACGAGAATATGAACATCGTGAGGGCGAGACCTCGTTCGGTTTAGAAGCTGCTACAGCCTTAGGTCGAAGCGAACAACAAGTTTTTAAAACCCTCATGATTGCCCACGATAACAACTATGCCGTCTGTATCGTACCCGTTGCCGGAAAACTCAATCTTAAAGCGGCAGCAGCAGCTCTCAGCTGGAAAAATGCGACTATGGCAGACCCAAAAATTGCAGAACGTCGTAGCGGATATGTTGTTGGTGGAATCTCCCCTATCGGGCAAAAAATAGCGCATCCCACATTACTCGATAGCAGCGCTGAAGATTTTGCAACAGTACTTGTCTCTGGCGGTAAACGCGGTCTAGACGTTGAGCTAAGCCCACAAGACTTATTAGCTATTACAAACGGCACCTACGCCAAAATTGCTCTCTCCTAATATCCCCGCAATGCAACAAAAAGGTGGGTGTTTGCCCTCCTAACAAACACCCACCTTCGATAACAGCGACGCAGAGGAACAACTATCCGAGACGAATTTTTAGCCAATCAATAACAGTATTCGTCCATTTTTGAGGATCAACATTCCACTCACGTGTATGCGTTGCTCCAAAGAACGGGATAAAGTCCACTAACGGAGATTTCATGGCAATCTCTTGAGAGCTAGATGCTGGAACATATGTGTCATCCAAAGAATGCAAAATCAGAGTTGGGACTCGAATATCACCGGGGCGGCGAGTCCACGACATCTTCGATAGCTCAATTGGGCGTTTAAGTCCGGTAAAGATATTTAGAGCAGGTTTAGAAATCATCGAGACACCTAGCTCTCCGATACGCAATGGCAGACGGTTATATTTTGTTTGGTACTCGATGAGTTGAAGCCAATCAATAGCCGGTCCGTCTAAGACAAGAGCCTTAATTGCACGACGATGACGTGCTCTATCCATAGTCTGCAAACTAATTGCACCACCCATAGACCATCCGAAGAGGACAACGTCTTGAGCACCATGTTCTAGAGCATATTCAATGGCAGTATCAACATCTTGCCATTCAGTAAACCCTAAACCATAGCGGCCGTCGTCTGAAGGCGGAGCGTCACGATCATTACGATATGAGATATGCAAAGAGGTAAGCCCTAGACTTTGAGTTGCCTCAAGCGCGCGTAAAGTCTCTGCACGAGTTACACCCATACCATGAACCATAATAGCCCATGTCGTAGAAGGTTTAGGGGTCGACTCTTGAGGATAATCGCGATAACTTGCTTGAGGGTGAACCAACCAAGCAGGAGCTTCACCTACCGGTAAGTTGAGGGTAATTTCTTCAGCACGATACCCCGCAGTTTCTGGTGTTCGGGCAATAACGCCAGAAAGTCGCCCTCGAACAATTTTTGATAAATCACCAGATTCAACGGAGATGACACGACGAACCACTTTTTCTTCATATGGTTGGTAAGAAAGCACTTCACCAAGATGAGCAAAATGTGTACCACCGTCGAAATAGAGGCCGTATTCACCGGGTGCTCGTGTAGCTGGTGTCGCGTTAAGAGTGATAGTAGTAGGATGTTCGTCTTCTCGTCGTGGTTCTACAGGATAACCAACAGAAAAAACTTTAAGGTTCTCTTCCGGTCTGGTAGGCGGCACCACCACTTGTCGTGCAAAGTAGGTAGACAATGCAGCAGCTGACAACATACCGGTAGCGGTAATAGCAGCACCTGCTAACGCACCCGTTCGTGCTGCTTTGCGCGCAACACCACTGATAAGTAGTAGTGAGCTATCTGATATGGCTAGTTCTTGTTTTTGAGAGTCGGTCATATTTCCTCCGCTCTTAGTTGGTTTCGCTGGTTCAACTAATTACCGTGTTAATCATAAGTGACAAACCCGAACATCAATCCACTTTAGGTTATCTTTCTCACAGTGTTCTATTCTTTTTGTTCGACAAGACCAACATAAGCCACCACATTTGAGCAGGTAGAACGAGTAAAATTCAGGTGACTACCACCGTACAACAACAAATAGACAAGGACATCATGAACACTGAACACCCTGAAGTCGGAAAAATCGTCAAAGACTGGAAAACAGTACTACACCCCGAAGAGTACAGAATATTACGTCAAGGCGGAACAGAACGCCCTTTCAGCGGAGAATATTGGAACCACACAGATGAGGGCATCTATTCGTGCAAAGCATGTAAGACAGAGCTCTTTCGCAGCAATGAAAAGTTTGAGACGCACTGTGGTTGGCCCTCATTTTTCAGCCCTTTAGCAGAAGATCGAATCCGCTACATCAAAGATTATTCTCTCGGAATGGAACGCATTGAAGTACGATGCGCAGCATGCGATTCACACCTTGGACACGTCTTTGAAGGTGAGGGATACAACACTCCAACAGACCAACGATACTGCATTAACTCCCTCTGTTTATCGTTTGCACCCACAACAACAGATTAGAATAGACAATAATCTATAAACGACACCCGCACCTGAGCGAACATACACAAGGTAGTGATTTTTTGTTAGATGAGTTTTGCACACACACCACAGCAAATAGCTGTGCAGAAAGTTCATCCCCCTCATCAACGACACCTACCTTATTAGAAGCCCCAGTAAGCGGCGTTCCTCCTGTAATCACCACACAACTTGCGTTACAACGCGCCATCGAACGACTCGACGCGCTCACAGGACCCGTCGCTATCGATACTGAACGAGCTTCAGGTATTCGATACGGTCAACGTGCATACCTCATACAGCTCAAACGTGCAGGAACAGCACCGGTTCTTATCGACCCCATAGCCCCCATAGATTTAGAACCTCTCTATCAATTCCTTGCACCGCAAGAATGGGTACTTCATGCCGCCACTCAAGACCTCCCTTGCCTTAGAGAACTAGAGCTAATCCCCCAACGTATTTTTGATACTGAACTCGCTTCACGCCTAGCTGGATACCAAAAAGTCGGTTTAGCATCTATGGTTGAACAGCTTTTAGGCTATACCCTCAAAAAAGAGTACTCCTCAGTAGATTGGTCTTCTCGCCCATTACCTAAGGAATGGTTAGTCTACGCCGCCTTAGATGTTGAAATTTTGGTCGATTTACGAGATGCTCTCGAAGAGGTACTCATCTCTCAAGGGAAACTTCAATATGCTCTCGAAGAATTCGACTATATTGTCCGTACTAACCACCCTCAAAAACCACGTGACCCGTGGCGTAAAACGAAGGGTATTCACGAGCTTTCGACCAAAAGCCAACTAACAGTTCTACGTAACCTCTGGCACGAACGAGAGCACCTTGCAAAGTGTAAAGACATCGCACCTAAGCGTCTTCTTCCTGATGCTTCACTAGTTCAGGCAGCGCGACAGATGCCTAGAACCGTCCCCCAATTACTCAAAATTGCAGGATTCCAAACACGAGCGTTAGCACGTGAAGCACCACGCTGGATACGCGCTATCGCTCGAGCACATCAAGAAAAAGACTATGTTCCTTTCACCATTCCCTCGCAAGGTCCACCCCCACTAAAGTCATGGGAATGTCGTCGCCCGCTGTCTTTAGAGCTCATTCAAGAAGCGAAAGCTGCTATTAACCAGCTCTCTGAAGATGTAAATATTCCGCACAATAATATTTTGGCTCCCAATACACTACGTAAAATTTGTTGGGATATGCCGCGTGAGATTTCAGCAGAATCTCTCAAAGACGGACTCATCGCACTTGATGCCCGCCCGTGGCAGGTTCAGCTCACTATGCCAGTCTTACTACCGTTATTTGAAAAGTTTCACACACCATAAAACCCGTTATTCACACTATTTTAGGAAGAAATCATGTCAGGTGTACCCCACAACAAAGGGATGAACCGCCGTACCGTACTCGGCGGTCTGAGCGTCGGCAGTGCAGGTTTAGCATTGAGCGGATGCTCTCAAGAAGATGCACAACCTCAGGTGGCAGAAGGCCCTCAAAAACCAACCGATATGGCTGCAGTATCTGATGTTCCTCTCGGCGGTGCATATAAAGCAACAGCCGAGGGTATAACAGTGATGCTCACCCAACCGAAAGAAGGTGTTTTTAAGGCGTTTAGTTCAGCGTGCACCCACCAAGGTTGCCAGCTGAACGTCCAAACAACCATTATTGCCTGCCCCTGCCATGCGTCACATTTTTCCATTAAAGATGGCTCTGTCACTGGTGGTCCAGCCCCTACACCGCTTCCTGAATATAAGACAGAGGTCAAGGACGGAAGAATCTTCGTCGGTTAATAAATTATTATTACCTCTAGCCAGAGACACTTTCTAATGATATATTCGGTTCTGTGAGTGACGTATTTCATCTCACACCTGTTCTCATTGCCGACAACATATTATTTTCGGAAAGGTCACCCTCATGGAGATTTTCAACCAGATTATTCAGGTAGCTACCCTTATCCTCAAATTCATTGGCGACATCGTCAACATCTTCGGATAATTTCTCGTAGCGTTTAACGTTCTTGGGGTGTTGGGGTACCAAAAAATTTTTTTGGTACCCCAACACCCCAAGAGCTTTTAACACCGTATCTTCATTTTATTTCTTTGCGTGGTTAGGTTTCTCACCCTTAGTTCGAGCATAAGGAACCATCTGCCCAGCAAGCTGAGCTAAAGTATCGGCAGTAATTTTCTCAACGGTTAAACCGACGTCTTCAAAAATTTCTCCACGCGAAGCATGAGCAATAAACTCAACCGGCAAACCTACCTCATTGAGGGCAGTATCCACTCCATGCGAGCGCATCACCTGGCGGATTCTTGCGCCCACACCACCAGCACGAACACCGTCTTCAAGCACTACCACAATGCGGTGTTCCCGAGCCGCTTCTACAACAGAATCAGCAACAGGCATGACCCATCGAGGATCGATTACGGTGCTTGTCACCTGCGCTTGAGCCAATGCTTCAGATACTTCCAAAGCTAATGGAGCTAACGCACCTACTGAAACAATCAGTACGTCGCGTTGTCCAGTTCTCTCATCACGGTCACCGTTACGTGCCAGCACGTCTACACCGTCTTCACAACGTTCGATCGCAGCAATGGGCTCTCCCACATTACCTTTAGGGTAGCGAATCACTGTCGGTGCATTATTAATATTGACAGCTTCACGTAGTTCTTCTCGTAAAGTAAGTTCATCTCGAGGAGCAGCCAAATACAAACCAGGAATAAACTGTAATAATGCTAAATCCCACATGCCGTGATGGCTTGGACCGTCAGGACCGGTAATCCCAGAGCGGTCGAGCACAATGGTTACGCCCGCTTTATGCAAAGCAACGTCCATGAGAAGCTGGTCGAAACCGCGGTTCAGGAATGTCGCATAAAGTGCAATCACCGGGTGTAAACCGCCATAGGCTAGCCCCGCACTCATTGCAACAGCGTGTTGCTCAGCAATACCAACGTCAATTACACGCTCAGGGTGTGCTTGTGCCATCGGTTTGAGTCCGACAGGAATGAGCATCGCTCCCGTAATACCTACGATGTCTTCACGTTCGTCTGCAATATCTTTAATCTCTTGAGCGAAAACGCTGGTCCAAGACTGACCGCCAGAAGAAGATAACGGCATACCAGTGTTCGGGTCAATTTTTCCAACAGCATGGAATTGGTCATCTTCATGGGCACGAGCAGGAGCGTAACCGTGACCTTTTTCGGTAATCGCGTGGACGATGACCGGACCAGCAAAGTTTTTAGCAGATTTGAGTGCTTGTTCAACAGCTTCTTGGTCGTGTCCGTCAATGGGACCAACGTATTTCATGCCGAGGTCTTCAAAGAGTCCGTTAGGAACAACGATGTCTTTTAGTCCGGCTTTCATTCCGTGTAAACCACGGTAGAGCATCTGACCCAGAGGACCTGTAGATTGCAGCCCGCGACGCATTTTATCGAGAGTACGGTCATAGCGGCGATCTAGTCGAACAGAATCTAGATGTTTTTGAAATTCTTGCTGTAGCTCTGCCATATGGTTAGCGAAGCCACCAACAGTAGGCGCGTAAGAACGTCCGTTGTCGTTGACAATGATGACTACACGGCGGTTTTTATCGGCCGCAATATTATTCACGGCTTCCCACGCCATACCACCGGTGAGAGCACCATCGCCAATAAGAGCTACTGTATAGTGTTCTGATTTTCCTTGGAGTGCGTGAGCCCGAGAAATACCGTCTGCCCAGCTCAAAGAAGATGAGGCATGAGAAGACTCAACAATATCGTGAATAGATTCGGAACGGTCGGGGTATCCGGCTAAACCGCCTTTTTGGCGTAAAGTCTGAAAGTCTTGACGTCCTGTAACGAGCTTATGAACATAAGATTGGTGCCCTGTATCAAAAATAATGGAGTCTTCAGGAGAGTTGAAGACCCGATGAATACCGAGGGTTAATTCGACGACACCAAGATTAGGTCCAAGATGTCCACCAGTTTGGGCAACGTGTTTAATTAAGAATTCACGAATTTCTTGAGCCAGTGTATTCATCTGATCCTGTGATAGGCTCCGCAAATCTTCAGGGGAAGAGATATTCTCTAGTAGTCCCATCTTGCTCTCCTTTAAACACCGATAGGTCGTATCTGCACTAGTTCACAGTGCCTTAGACGAGGCCCGAAATAGAAACAATAATTATACAAGGATACCCGTTGTGGTAAGGCTACATCGATTTATGAACACTAAAGCCACCAAATAGTTCGTTATTTGCTTACCATGCTCAAGCACCGTTCTTCTATGCTCGGTCTACTAAGCGAACTGGCCGTTGCCGAAATACCGTAAAACGCACAGGAGCAGGCACAGCCTCTTGCGATGACGGTTCAGCAGGTGGAGAGTTTTCAAAACGTTTCTGCATTACGTCAATTGCTTGTTTATTCTGGTCGATGAGAACAAAACGACGGTTCAGTTCCCATGCGGCGGCACCAGTCGTTCCGCTTCCCCCAAAGAAGTCAAGAACCCAGTCGTGCTCCGCGCTACTGGCTTGAATAATCCGACGTAGAACACCTAAAGGTTTTTGAGTGGGGTAACCGGTTTTTTCTCTCCCTGAGGGAGAAACAATCGTATGCCACCACACGTCAGTAGGTAATTTACCTTTGGCAACTTTTTCGGGAGTGACCAGCCCTGGGGCCATGTAGGGTTCACGGTCAACTTCTTGGTTATTAAAATAATATTTTTTAGGGTCTTTAACGTACACCAAAATATTGTCATGTTTTGTGGGCCAACGTCGTTTAGTCCGAGCACCGTAGTCATAAGCCCAAATAATCTCGTTCAAAAAACATTCTCTGCCAAATAGTCCGTCTAAAAGAACTTTTGCATAGTGAACTTCTCGATAATCAAGGTGCAGGTAAAGAGTTCCCTCCGGTTTAAGTAGACGCCAAGCTTCTTGCAGACGAGGCTCAAGAAAAGACCAAAAGTCTGCAAAAGAGTCATCGTAACTGGCGATATCTCCTTTAATGGTTTGATACCGTTGCCCCTGATACCCCACTCTATTGCCGCCCTCAGAACGCACAGTTTTCAGGCTCTGACGCTTCTGAACTTTTCCAGTATTAAAGGGAGGGTCAATGTAGATGAGCTGAAACGACTCATCTGGCAGATGTTCAATGACTTTAAGGTTATCCCCGTGTATCACCAGATTCGGTGAGTCCGCGCTCCAGATGGGTTGTTTTAGCATAAAAACTATCTTAACAGGTTTTGAGCAGGACGTTTTCTTTCCTCTCAAATGCTCATCTAAAAAAATATATAATTTGGAATAAAAATCGCCAGCTCACGGTTTAGCACCATCTCATACCGAGAGATACAGAAACCATGAGCTGGCGATTTCTCTTATAGAAACGCAACACTCAAGAATGCGATAAAAGAATCAGGTTCTTTAGCTTTCTCTCACAAGGTTACGTAGCACATATTGCAAAATACCACCGTGGCGGTAATAGTCTGCTTCACCGGGGGTATCAATACGCAAAACAGCGTCGAAGACGGTATCGGTACCGTCTTCAGCAGTAGCCGTAACAGTCAGAGTTCGTGGAGTTACTCCGTCATTGAGTGCTTCAACACCAGAAATTGTGAAAGTTTCTGTTCCGTCCAAGCCCAGTGACTCATGTGATTCTCCGTCAGGGAATTGCAACGGAAGAACACCCATACCAATCAAGTTTGAACGGTGAATACGCTCGAAGGATTCAGCAATCACAGCTTTAACTCCTAGAAGAGTTGTACCTTTAGCCGCCCAGTCACGAGAAGAACCGGTACCGTATTCTTTACCGCCTAAGACAACCAATGGAATACCTGCTTGCTGGTAGTTCTGTGCAGCATCATAAACGGTACTTTGCACACCATCACGAGTGAAGTCTCGGGTGAATCCACCTTCAACGCCGTCCAGTAGCTGATTCTTGATACGAATATTAGCGAAGGTTCCTCGAATCATTACCTCATGGTTACCGCGACGAGAACCATAAGAGTTGAAGTCTTTACGTTCTACTCCATTTTTGATGAGGTATTGCCCGGCAGGAGTATCAGCGGCGAAAGAACCAGCAGGAGAAATATGGTCAGTGGTGACGGAGTCCCCCAATTTGAGGAGCACGCGAGCACCAATAATATCTTGAGCCGGTTCGATGTCCATGCTCATACCCTCAAAATATGGGGGTTTGCGCACGTAGGTGGAGTCTTCGTCCCAGTCAAAGGTGTTTCCGGTAGGTGTTTCAAGAGATTGCCAGCGTTCGTCACCGTCAAAGATGGTTCCGTATTCTTTGGTGTACATCTCGGTGTCGACTGCTTCTGCAATGATTTTTTCGACTTCAGCAGGGTGTGGCCAGATGTCTTTGAGGTAGACGGGATTTCCGTCGTGGTCTTGGCCGAGTGGGTCGTTCTCGAAGTCGAATTCCATGCTTCCTGCCAGCGCGTAGGCAATAACCAGCGGCGGTGAAGCGAGGTAATTCATTTTCACATCTGGAGAGATACGGCCTTCAAAGTTTCGGTTGCCGGAGAGTACTGCGGTGACAGAGAGGTCGTTCTCTTGGATGGCTTCGGAGATTTTTGGTTCAAGTGGACCGGAGTTTCCGATACAGGTGGCGCAGCCGTAACCGACAACATAGAAGCCTAGTGCTTCGAGATCCGGTAGTAGTCCAGCTTTTTCGTAGTAGTCGGTCACAACTTTAGAGCCTGGGGCGATAGAGGTTTTGACCCAAGGTTTGGCGGTGAGGCCTTTTGCTGCCGCGTTACGTGCAAGGACACCGGCTGCCATCATCACTGAGGGGTTAGATGTATTAGTGCAAGAGGTGATGGAGGCGATGCAGACGGCACCATTTTTAAGGGTGAAGTGACGCCCGTCAGCCATGGACACTTCAACTTCTTGGTGTTCTTTGCCAGGTTGGGTGTAGTTGTGGATGTCTTTGCTGAATTGTTCGCGTGCGGAAGAGAGTTCGATACGGTCTTGTGGACGTTTGGGGCCGGCAATAGAGGGTACGACCGTAGAAAGATCGAGTTCGAGGTACTCGGAGTATTGAACTTCTTGACGTGGGTCGTGCCAGAGTCCTTGTTCTTTGGTGTAGGCTTCGACTAATGCGATGTGTTCTTCAGTGCGTCCGGTTAGACGTAGGTAGTCTAGTGTTACCTCGTCGATGGGGAACATTGCTGCGGTGGAGCCAAATTCTGGGCTCATGTTTCCGATAGTTGCACGGTTAGCTAGTGGAACTTGGCTGACGCCTTCACCGTAGAATTCTACGAATTTTCCGACGACGCCGTGTTCTCTAAGCATTTGTGTGATGGTGAGTACCACGTCTGTTGCGGTTGCGCCGGAGGGAATGGAGCCGGTGAGTTTGAATCCGACGACGCGTGGAATCAGCATGGATACGGGCTGTCCGAGCATGGCGGCTTCTGCTTCGATACCGCCGACGCCCCATCCGAGCACGCCAAGACCGTTGACCATGGTGGTGTGCGAGTCGGTTCCGACGAGGGTGTCGGGGTATGCGCGTAGGGTGCCGTTGACTTCTCGTGCCATGACGGTACGTGCCAGATATTCAATGTTGACTTGGTGGACGATGCCCATTCCTGGTGGGACAACTTTGAAGTCGTCAAAGGCGCCTTGTCCCCAGCGGAGGAATTTGTAGCGTTCGCTGTTGCGCTGGTATTCGATGTCCATGTTGCGTGTGATAGCTTCGGATGTTCCGAAGTTGTCAATTTGTACGGAGTGGTCGATTACCAGTTCTGCTGGTGCTAGTGGGTTGATTTTGCTGGGGTCGCCGCCGAGGTCTTTAACGGCTTCTCGCATGGTGGCAAGGTCTACGACGCAGGGAACACCGGTGAAGTCTTGCATGATGACTCGTGCAGGAGTGAATTGGATTTCGGTGTTAGGTTCTGCGTTGGGGTTCCATTGGGCGAGAGCTTGGATGTGCTCTGCTGTGATGTTTGCACCGTCTTCGGTGCGTAGGAGGTTTTCGAGTAAAACTTTCAGTGAGTATGGAAGTTTTTCTGCACCTTTGACGGCGTTGAGCCGATAGATTTCGTAGGTTGTTCCTTTGACTTCTAGTGCGCCTTTGGAACTAAAGCTATCCACAGTGCTCATGTGGGACTCCTCTCGACACTGTTATGGAAAGTTTGTGTGGTGTGGTCTCTATGTTCGTTCTCTACCTTCAGATAGTGCGTGTGTGGACGCTACCTGTGGTTTGTGTGCTGGTGTGATGCGATTCTTAGAGACACATTGACACTAACTCTTATCATTGACTAGTGTACCGTGTCACACTCAAAGTTGTTTTTCGCAAAAGAAACGTGACTAAATAGAACGTCTTTTTTCAAAAAATATTTTTCAAGACAAAAAATCGCACCCCTGAAAACTAGCGGTTTTCGAGGGATGCGAAAGCTTCTGATTATTTAATAGAGCGACTTTTAGAATAAAAATATCAAAGAAATACACAAAATGTGATACTATTCACCCTTATGTGTCTTTTCGAAGACTGCAATAGACTCCACATGATGAGTATTCGGATACATGTCAAAGGCACTCAGCTGAACCATCTGCCAACCCAAAGCGCGTAAATACCCTGTATCACGCCCCAAAGAGGCAGGATCACACGCAATATATATAACGCGCGCAGGGGCCAAGATATCAATCTGACGGATGACACCACGACCAGCACCTTCACGAGATGGATCAAGAATAACAACATCAGGAGCCTTAAACTCCCCCGCTTTCACCTGACGTACCGTAGATTCCAAAACCTTCCGAGCGTCACCACGACGCACCTCAATATGAGTTTTAGCAGAACGATCAGTACGAGAAAAACCATCTGGAACAGCAAAATTATATCGAGCGTTCTTATGAGTTATCGCAGACCCCTCAACACTCAAAACAGTTCCCTTAGCACCCACGACATCAGCAGCAAGAGCGGTAAACAAACCAGCGCCAGCATAAATATCGTAAATCGTGCCGCCTTTAAGAGAACTCGGCAAAGCCTCTAACACAGCAGCACCTAAAGTCTGAGCCGCCCAACGATGATTCTGCCAAAAACCGCGAGAAGAAACTTCCCACTTATAAGTACGCCCCGACAGCTCAAACGACTCATGCAAAGTCTCTTGGCCATATAAAATCACAGGTTGCGAAGGCCCCCCAGAACGGTTAACAGCAGAACAAAGAATAGAAGGCTTCACCCCAGAAAGATCTGACCACAACATCTGGCACTGCGCAAGAAGATCATCTTTCACAGAGGCAACAGATACACCATCACGCAAAGTAAAATGAACCGTCCGCTCATCCGTTGAAGACACCGCAACATCAACCCGAGCAACATCAGGAATCTCTAACTCATGAAGACGTAACTGCCCCATGGCAGCATCCTCTAGCGGGCATCCTTGCACCGCTACTACCTCAGCAGAACGATAAGGACTCATCCCAATACGCCCCTGCTCAGTAACCGAATAATGAATACGCGTACGAGTACCGTACTCTCCCCCAGGTAACTCCTGCACAATTAGGCTCTCAAGGACAGGATTTTGAGCGTCCATTGCACCTAAGCGAATCAACTGTTCTCGAACAATCTCACGTTTATATTCTCTCTGTACGGCAGGTAATAAATGCGCATACTCCATACCGCCCACCGGCAATCTGCCCTCTTGGGCAGCAACTAGAGCATCTGCAGGCTCCCACACACCATCACGACGGGCAGGCGCCGGCGACTCAACCGCGATAACATCGGCAAAGAAAAAACGCTCCTTCGGTCCAATACCCGTGATTCGAACCGTTGCTTCCTCACCGACTACACCATGACGAACAAAAATAACCCGCCCATGATGACGCGCCACAAAGAACCCACCGTGAGCAACTCGCTCCGGTCGTACACGAAAAATCGCACCCACATGAAAATCTACTGTGCTCATAGCGTCCTTAGTCTTATGAATAGCCAGCACCAACAACTTTAAAGTATTGTCCCTATAAAAGGTGCCTAGCCTCAAGCATTATTGAATGATTCCTTGTTCTTGACCGACAGACCACGGAACATGAGCGATAACAACACCAGACTCATGACGTAGACGTTGAGCAAGTTTATGCACCGTTCTTCGATGAATAGAACGCTCCCACCACCGAGTAATCACGTACTCCGGTAAATACACCACCACAATATCGCGAGGAGACTGAGCTTTCTTTTGCCGAATGTACTCAATCAACGGAGTGACCCTATCACGATATGGAGAATCTAAAATAGTAAGCGGAACAGGAACACCCAGTGTATCCCATTTCTTCAATAACTCCTTCGTGCTCTGCTCCGCGACGTTAATAGCAACAGCGCTAATCGTCGAAGCGCGAGAAGCACGGGCATACGCCAAAGCACGTGCAGCAGGCTTACGCAAACGAGGAATATACACCACAGCGTGCACTCGTGAAGGAAGTGCACGAGCCTGCTCTAATGACTCTTCATCCTGAGACAACATTAAATCCTTATCTACATAATCATAATGATGACGAATTAACGTCATCATTCCCATCGTCAAAAGAATAAGAATGAGGCTCACCCAAGCGCCCTGAGTCAGTTTCGTCAAAAGCACCACAAGCATCGAAACTGCCGTGACGACCAAACCAAAAGAAGTCACCAACACATCACGAATCAACTTACGCCGCTTAAAACGCTCTAAAGTAATACGCAACTGCTGCCAGCGATGCCTCAAAATAGCGCTCTGAGTCAAACACATGGAAGTAAAAACCCCCACAATATACATCTGAATCAACGCATTAATATCTGCACCAAAAATAAACACCAAAAGCACAGACAACGCACCCAAAACAAGTACCGAATTCGCGTGAAGACGAGCAGAATGAAGCGCTCTCATCTGCACCGGCAGATACTTATTCTCGGCGATAGAAGAAGTCAGCAAAGGAAAACCAGCGAAAGCAGTACATGCGGCAGTCAGCAAAATACCCACCGTTGCACACCCTAAAAGAACAGGTACTAAAGAGCCCGAAAAAATCGTTTCAGCGACCTGATACAACAACGGTTTTTGTCGGAACCCCTCGCCAACGAGACGTCCTTGAACCATTAAATATTTTTCGGGTTCTTGAACAACCACCGCACCAATAGCATGCACAAGGAACATCACCAACAGCAAAAGAGCTGAAGAGACAAACCCTGAAATCATCAAAACAGTAGCAACGTTACGTTTCTGGGGAGCCGCAAAAAACTGCGCAGAACTATTAATCGTTGACACACCAGTCAACGCAACAGCACCGGAGGAAAAGGCACGTGCCAATAACAAAACGAGCCCTAAACCGCTCACAACGCTTTCTAAACCACCACGAGGAATCACATAATAGGTGCTACTTTCTGCCATCGCTAACGTACCGGTGTAATACTGGTAGATGCCTACCACACCGGTAAAAGCAAGAATCCCCAAAAATGCGTAGGTTGGAACCATTGAAGCTTTACTTGTAAAACGAAGCCCTCGAATACACAACCAAGTCACGGCAATAACCAACGACGCTGCAAGATAGTGTTGGTGTGGCACGAGATGAGGAAAAATCGTCAAAAGATAGTGAGTAGCAGCGGATATTGCGACAGCCACAGTCAGCACATAATCCACCATAGAAGACGCGCCGTGTGCCAAAGCAGGAGTCGGCCCTAAACGGTGTAAGACAAGCTCGTATTCACCATGCTCAGAAATCTGGTTAACGTTATAACGGTATGTTCCCACCACAATCAGCAACGTCAAAGCAATACCAATAGCGACAAGAGGTGAAAAAACAAGCCCCGCAGCACCAGTTAAAGAAAGCATAAGAATAATCTCGTCTGGAGCGTAAGCAACCGACGAAACACTATCTGCCCCAAAAAGTGAAAAAGCACGGCGTTTAGGCAACGCAAGAAAACGCACATTTGCTCGGTGCGTTGGTCGTCCCCAAATAGAACGTTTGATGTGTCCCCATACTTTGTTCACAGCCTCTAAGAGTAGCCATTTCAGAGATTAAAAAACAGCTACCCCGCCCAAAAAACACTAAAATCATCCTCAGAGGCTTAGCGTCATCACAAAAACTAGAATAGGCTATAGGTTGCACGCAAATGGCCGAGGGCTTTTAGAGGAGACAAATATGCCGCATTTTGTGATTATGGGAGCAGGTCGAGTCGGTGTCATGCTTGCGCATACCCTCGAAGATTCAGGTCATACTGTTGCCGTTATTGACCAAGACGAACAAGCCTTCCGCCGATTACGTAAAGACTTCTCTGGTAAAAAAATTACTGGAGTAGGTTTCGACAGAGAAACCCTCAAACGTGCTGGCATTGAAGAGGCCTATGCGTTCGCTGCAGTCTCCTCTGGGGATAACTCGAATATTCTTGCGTCCCGAGTCGCTCGAGAAACTTTTCGTGTCTCCCACGTCGTTGCCCGTATTAATGACCCGAACCGTGCAGAGTTCTTCCAACGACTCGGAATCCCTACCGTCGCCGCAGTGCGATGGTCCACAGACCAAGTGCTACGACGTATCCTGCCAGAACAAACCATGACAGGAGATTTCAGAGAAGCCTCAGGCCGACTTATTCTTGCAGAACTACAGCTCCACGAAGAATGGGCAGGACGACCCTTCACCGATATTGAAGCTGCCGCACAGGTTCGCATTGCCTATATCACCCGTTTCGGGGAAGGTATCCTCCCGCGTGCAGACTCTAGCTATCAGCATGGAGATGTCGTCCACGCGATGATGCGCACTGAAGACATCGGTGAAATATCTCGAGTTCTTGCTGCCCCACCGGCAGAATCAACCGACGAAAACGACAGGAGATAACACAATGCACGTTCTCATTATTGGTGCAGGTTCCGTCGGATCTTCCATTGCAAAAGAGCTCACCGCACACGGACACAATGTTCGCATTATTGACAAGAAACCCGAAGTCATTGGGCGCTCCGAATTACGCAATGCACAATGGATTATCGGTGACGCCTGTGAACTTTCTGTCTTTCGTCGAGCCAAACCCGAAACCGCTGACGTTATTGTTGCAGCCACCGGCGACGACAAATCAAACCTTGTTGTATCCCTACTAGCACGTTCAGAATATGGTGTGCCACGCACCATCGCACGAGTCAATAATCCCAAAAATGAATGGCTCTTCGACGAATCATGGGGTGTTGATGTTGCAGTCTCAACTCCACGGCTCATGACAGCGCTAGTTGAAGAAGCAGTAGAAGTCGGTGACGTTGTCCGGTTGCTCCAGCTTCAAGCCGGTGGTGCCATGCTCGTAGAATATACAGTCCCTTCAGACCACCCCATCATTGGGCACACGGTATCTCAGATTCACTGGCCAGAAGATACCACGCTAACCGCCATACTACGTGATGGTGTGCCTCGTCCCCCTAGCCCCGATGAACCCATCGAAGGCGAAGACGAACTATTCTTCATCACTACTGCCGACGGAGAAGAAGATATTAAAGCCCTCTTTAGCTAAAAAGAAAACTCGTGTACAACTGTACGATGTAGATGTACACGAGTTTTTATTCTCTCAAAGACGGTGATGATTACAAGAAGTCACTTATTGCTGAGGCTTAGAAATAATCCAGCTTGCCCATAAGACCACCGCGTATAGTGGTATCCCCATCAGAAGACGGGCAATACCTAAAGCCGTCACATCGCCTATCTGGTACAGAGGAACTTGCACAGCAAGACGCGCAAAAAACATCGCGCAGAGTATTAGAGTTACCCGATTATAAGCTCGTAGACGTTCTGGACGTTGACGCCAATGACCTTGTTCTCCACGAATATAGCTGTAGAAAAGTCCCAGAATAGGCCAACGAACCACCACAGATCCGCCCACAAGAAGACCATACACCAGATTAATGTACAGTCCTGGGGCATAAAACTCTGTGGCATTACCTGAACGATACGATATAACAGCGCAGATGAGAACCCCGATGAAACCAGATAACGATTGAATCAAGGTGCCCCGCTGTCTCAGGCGAAGCAACGCAAAGATACCAGCCGCACCTAAAGAAAAGGCTAAAGCAATAAAAAGTTCTTTGGTGGTGGTAAAAAGAATCAAAAAAGCTACCCCTGGAAGGGTTGCTTCAACTATTCCTCGAACGCCACCCACTGCGTGAAGAATATCTACGTGTCCGTTGTCTTTACGTCGTAGGTGGGTACCGGCTTGCTCTAATGCGGTACTGATACTTACAGGTTTTCCCTGAGTCGTTTCAGTGGTTTGGTCTTGAAAGTCTGAGGGCTGTTCTTGGTTCATGGTGTTTTATGTTTCTCTTCATAGGCAACATGTGATGGAACAATCTCATAGCGTGGGTTATACATCCGATGAGGCGTCACTCGTTGAGAGAGCATCCCACTACAGCGAATATAGGTACCTGCAACAATCCCTGGAACGTTGCGTTGACCGTGCCAGATGAGTTCGAGATAGTCACCTTCAGCAAGGGGCGGAAACTCTGGATATAGTGGGGCAGGTGTTTTGGGGTAGCTGCTCACACGATATTGAGGAATGTTATGTTCTTCATCGCTAAGAGTTTCTTCAGAAGAGTCATCGTCGGCGATTACTTCTTGAGTTTCGTCATCAGAGTCTTCTTCAAGGACCTCAATAATGGGAATACCCGTTAGCTGATGATAGTTAGAGGGGGCGAGTGGCTTAGAACGGCGCACTTCAAGTACTGCAGTGTATCTCGGTGGATCGGTTGGGGCAGATAGCGTTACGTGAACAACGCGTCCACCCACACGTGCACGAAAACGCTCAGGGTAACGTTCTAAGCGTTTTCGTAGAACTTGCTCATGGCTAGTATTCTCTGCCGCAGTAGGCACCATTTTCTACCCTATTTCTGTGATTTCTGGTCCGCGACGAGGCATTTTAAGGGGTTCTTCTTTCCCCTGAGGTGTGGACTGTTGTTGTGCTTGTTGCTGTGCTTCTTGAATAGAGGCAGGAACTGTCATCGGCAATAGTTCGCGAGGAGGACGAGGGTCTTGTCCACGAACAACAACAATTGACCGGAACACTTCTTCCATTTCCGCTACGGCTTCTGGTTTAACTGCAGCATCTCCGGCAAATACACCACGAAGGAACCAGCGAGGCCCATCTACACCGGCGAAGCGAGCTACTCTAAAACCTTTACGTCCGTCTGCTGTTTGCGCAGAAATACGAGAGACGAGCTGCCGCCCTAAAGACCCGTCAAGGATTTGAACGCTTCCGCCCTGTTCACGTACTGAGTGTGCAATTTCTTGACGGATATCGTCCCAGATTCCACGTGATTTAGGTGCAGCAAAAGCTTGTACTTGCAAGCTTCCTTGACCTTTAGTGAGTGTTACCGCTACGAGCTGTTGACTTTTTTGTTCGATGTCTAAACGCATGTTTAGCCCGTTGATCATTTTGATGCGCATTGCACCAAAGTCCATGTAGCCTTCTGTTTCTTGCTGTTCGGAGACGTCCCATGGCCCAGAAGAACGGTCATAGTCATAGGGGGTGTTGAGGTTTTCTTCAGCCGTTTCTTCTACTGGCTCAGTAGCCTCTTCTGTTGTTGGTTGTTCTTCTTGCTCTGTGCCCTGTTCTAGGTTCTGTTGAGCTGAGTCTTCACGTTTTTTCTTTTTTCCAAACCCAAACATGTCTTTTACCTTACGTATACAGCAGTTCTATGATGTTTTCTCAATTATTCTAGCGAACACCTGTTGAACCGAACCCTGCTTCAGCTCGTTCGGAGGAAGGCAATTCATTGACCATCATAAAATGAGCTTTTTCAAAGCGTTGAATCACCATTTGAGCAATTCTGTCGCCACGGTTGATGGTAAAGGCTTCGTGTTGGTCTGTATTGAGTAAGCAGACGATAATTTCTCCACGGTATCCAGAGTCTACGGTTCCGGGTGCGTTGACGATGGTGATGCCGTGTCGTGCTGCAAGACCTGAGCGGGGGTGCACAAGTGCAACATATCCGTCAGGTAGTGCCAAAGACACACCTGTAGGTATCATTTTGCGTTCGCCGGGTGCGAGGACAGCATCAATGGTTGAGCGAAGGTCTGCGCCAGCGTCACCATCGTGTGCGTAGCTTGGAGCAGGAATACCTTCATCGAGCATTTTGAGGGGTATATCGATAGATTCAGTCACAGTAGTTCACTGTACTAGAATTATGCCCATTCGAGTACTTCGTGTGATGTCTTAGTCTTTTCTCTATAGAGTTCTTGAATCTTAGTTCACATCGCCTAGTAGAACTCAGTGTCAGCGGTTGAATATCGCTAAGATAGTTCTACGGCTTATGCTTGTTCGCTATCTTTCAAAGGTTTATGTATGTCTCCTGATTCCACTGATGTTCTTTACTATGAGCGTCTCTCCCCCGGTTTTGGTACTTGGTTAGTAGCTATTGGGGTGGGTTGTGCAAGTTATCTTGTTGCTGCTCCGATTAATATCCCTATCGGTATTGTCGTGGGTATTCTCATGATGCTTCTGGTCGGTGGTGTTCTCTTTGCTTCTTCGCCAACGATTGAGATTACTTCTCGAGTGTTGCGTGTTGGTAGAGCACAGATTGAGAGGGAATATGTGGGCTACGCCGAGTCTTTTTATGGTGATGCGGCGAGAGTCGTTGCGGGGCCTGCATTAGATGGTCGTGCTTTTATGTGTTTTCGTGGTTGGATTGAGCCAAAAGTTCGGATTCATATTGTTGATCCAGCCGATCCAACTCCTTATTGGTTAGCTTCTAGCCGTCATCCTGAACGTATTGTTGAGATTCTCAATGAGGGTAAAGAAGTCCCTGAGGATTCATCGCTTGAAGAATAACTATGTGTGTGCATGTGGGGAGGGGTGAGAAACCATTTTTGGTTTCTCACCCCTCCCCACATGTATTGGCTGGTGTGTCTTAGCCTTCGCAATCGATGCAGTATTGCATTCCGCCGTCTTCGTGAGCGATTTGTGAACGATGACGCACGAGGAAGCAAGAACCGCAGGTGAATTCGTCATCTTGTGCAGGAAGAACAACGACGTTGAGTTCTTCATTAGACAAGTCAGCACCGGGTAGCTCAAAACTTTCAGCTGCTGCGTTTTCGTCTTCGTCAACAGCACCTGATTGCATTTCTGAGCGGTGGTTATTGAGCTCTTCAAATGATTCTTCGTTATTTTCTTCGTCCTGTTTACGAGGTGTGTCGTAGTCTGTAGCCAAAGTGTTTTTCACGCTCCGTGTGTTTAGGCATACCTTCCATCGTACGTTAGGGAAGTTTCTGCAGTCTGTGGGACAGTGTTACCTTACGTGAGTAAAGACGTGATGCTTTAGTTTCCGGTAACGCGTAGCATTTTTCACTAAATATTGGCTGTTGTCTAGTAAGAAACAGCTATTTTTTACTGTGGAAGCTATCTATTTTTTCTATTGATGATTATTTTCTGAGAAGAACCCTTATTTTTCGCGGGTTTCATGGGTACGCCCTTGAGAATATGTGACTTTTTTTACACCTTATGGTGGCCTTTGAGGTGACACCTCCATATTAAAAACGTATTTTTTAGTTTTTTGAGTGGTTGTTTCCTGCGCGTTATGGGCGTCTCGGGGTAATCTTTTCTTGAACTTTATTGCCAACAAGGAGATAACATGCTTGAGCTGCGACTATCTGGTATCCATGATGACGGTGAGCATCTCGTTTTAGAATCTGTGCAAGGGGAACGTTATATTCTTCCTATTGATCAGAATCTACGCACGAGCATCGCTAAAGCTCGTCGTATTCAGCCTCTTCGTGGTCGCCCTGGCAACGGTGTTTTTGGTCCTCGTGATATTCAGGCACGTTTCCGTCAGGGAGCGAGCGTTGAACAAATCGTTGAGGAATCTGGTTGGGAAGCAGAACGTGTGCGCCGCTATGAGTGGCCTATTCTTGCAGAACGTGCTCATATTATTGCTGCAGCACGCGCGGTGCGTATTTCTCCGGCGGTTCTTTCACACGGTCGTTCCGACGCTCCCGCTCTCTCCTTAGATGAGCTCATGGAGCGTGTTGGCGAAAAGTTCAATCTTCCTCTAGAAGACGCTCAGTGGAGCACCTATCAGCAAGAATCTGGGCAGTGGAGCATTAGCGCTGATATTGAGCTCAGTGAACAGGCTCAGCAGCGTATTCCCCAGACCGTCGTTTTCCCTGCACGATGGACGTATAATCCTGCGAATCAGAGTGTCTATGCCTCCAATGAAGCGGCTTATTTTTTGATGGAACGAGCAGATCAAGAAGATGCACCTGTTCCGGGGATGATGTCTCATGCTCATCAACATGAGGAAGATACCCCTGCCTCGGTAGAGGAGCCTGTCCAGACGTCAACGGATTCTGTAGCAGAGCTTTCTGAGATTTCAGCATCAACTCCAAAAGTAGCTCCTCTTTCAGAAAAACCACAGTCTGTTGAAGGTGCTGGAACTCGTGACTTCGCATCTGCAAGTGAACGTAAACTTGCAGAATTATTGGAGCGTGCCCGTAATAGTAGCGCTCAAAAGGTCACTGTAGTAGCAGATTCTGTTGTCTCTTCTACTGATTCAGTGCCTCAGAATGTGCAGGATCAACCACAAGCTAACGATGAGGTAGCTACCACAGAGCAGCAATCTGTTCAGAAAAATATTGAATCACAAGATGTATCAGCGATGAGCTCTGATTCGGCTGATATTGAGCAACAGCAAGATTCTGCAGATGAGGTTTCTGCAGATTCTTCTCGTACAGAAAGTCCAGAAACCCCTGCCAAGGCTGAAAGTTCTTCGTCTCGTTCAAAACGCACTTCTGTGCCAAGCTGGGACGACATTATTTTTGGTAATCAGCGTCGTTAACAGTCGCCAGTTAATATATTAGGTATACCCCTATGAGTCATTCTTATTCCCCTAAGCATCTTTCGGATGTTGAAGAACCCGATCATATCCCTGATTTACCGACAGGTCCTAAAGTTACTGAACTCCCCCACAAGAAACATACAAGAACGATGTTTCTTGGGCTTTTAGGTGTCTCTCTTTTGGGACTATCTGTGGCGGCTTTTACGTTCTTCCCCGTAGCAGACCCACCTATCTCTCCTATCTCAGAAGAAGCAACGCATGCGGTGACGGATTCACCAAGTGTCAGCGCTACTCCTACCCCAAGCTCAACACCGTCCGCAACACCAACCCCTGTATCTTCTTCTAGCCCATCTCTGTCACCGACGCCAACGTTCTCACCGGCACCTGAAGTGCAGGTCCCCCAAGTAACTGAAGAATTTGTTCCGGCTGAGCCTATTGTGCCGGCTGTTCCAGAGACAGTAGAAGAAGTCCCCGAGGTAGAGACTGACCCTGTCATACCTGCTCAGCCTGTTGCTCCAGCGCCGGTTGCTCCAGCTCAACCTGTACAGCCAGCGCCCGCGGCACCCGTGGCGCCTGCTCAACCTGTTGCTCCAGCACAGCCTGTACAGCCAGCGCCTGTAGTGCCTGCTCAGCCCGTTGCTCCAGCGCCGGTTGCTCCAGCACAGCCTGTACAGCCAGCGCCCGCGGCACCCGTGGCGCCTGCTCAACCTGTTGCTCCAGCGCCGGTTGCTCCAGCACAGCCTGTACAACCAGCCCCGCCGACAAACAATGTTGTGCCTGCACCTATTCAAAATCCTGCCCCAGGACAAGGATAGGCATTCCTCTCTTCTCGTTGTTCAGGTTCGCCATTACTCGTGATTGTTCGTAAGAGAACATACGTTCTCAGGACACAAAGACTCCTATTTTCACTCTGTTATCCGTAGAATGTACTATGAGCGGTAAAGTCTTTAGACTTTGTCTCAATCACTAGCACGTAGAGAGAACCACGCAGATAGGTACGTATATGACCCACCCTAAACATCGCGCTGATTCAGCGGCCTCCGATGATTCTGAACATATAGACCACACATCGGAAGATACTGCGCCGTTAGAAGTACACAAACCTGAGCAGAACGAATCTGATGTAGAAAATCATCAGGCTCAAGGTTCAGACGATGTATCAGTTCAAACGGAACCTATCACAACTATCGCCCAGCCAGGCTATATCTATGTCACAGAGGATTCACTCCACGCAGTAGAACAAGGCGCTGAGGACGATTCTCTCTCACACCAACTGCTCAGAAACGGCACAGTTTTTGAGAAAAAAAGCCTTGCCGAGAAAATCAGGGAACGGAACGAGCAACACGCAGAGGAAAAGGCTCGTAAACAAAAAGAAGCAGAATACCGTGCCCGTCAGGCAGCTATTGCGGGGCTTACTGCACAAAAAGCAGCACAACAGCGCGCTCTCACAACAGGATCACTCAATGAGCGTGATGTTCTTACCCACGTAGCAGAATCTACAGTCGAAGCAACTTCCCGTAAAGGTATCGTATTCGGTGCTTTAGGCGTGGGTGCTCTTCTCCTTGCAGGTATCGCCACCGTCTACGCTTTTAACCACAGCTCAGATAACATCACCCCGACCGACGCTCACACCGTCAAAGAAACCGCTACAACAAGTCCTACCGCTACAGAATCACCTCGGGCAACATTCTCTCCTGCTCCAGCTCCCACTCACACTGTCAAAGAGCCTGAAGTTAAATATCTTAATCCGACACCTGCCCCTGTAGCTCCAGGAACTATTGAGTATGTAGATCCACCCGTACCAGAAGTTCCTGTTGAACAAGCACCACCACCTGTTATCGCACCACAACCACCTGTTGTTCAAGAACCTGAACCCACTGTTCAGAGCACAACAGCAGAACCTACCCCCTCTGAAGAACCGGTAGAGAGTAGCCCTGCACCAGAGCCAACGACACAAGAAGCTGATCCCACGCAGGAACCAACAGAATCTACCGTACAAGGACCAACTGTGGCACCGCCAGCCTCGTCCTTGCCGGCTCAGCCTCAGCCAATTCCTTCTGGTCCATCTGTTCCGCCAGCAACACAAGGTGAAACACGCAATACTGCTCCTGCGACTCCAGCAGGCCCTCAAGAAGCACATGACGTGCCAACGACAGCTCCCGTACAAGAAGGCTAACCGTTTCACTAAGGGAGGAGAACACCTGAGGTGTTCTCCTCCCTTAGTTTATGTTGTAGGTAATACGCGTAGCGGAATAGTCGTCTCTGTTTCGGTTAAAGAACCGTGCTGACCAACCATATCGAAAGCTTGCGGTTTAGCTCGACGTTTATCGTAGAGAGCAATAGGCTCACGGCAAGCAATCAAAATATCACCGATACGAGCGCGTGCTTGATCTCGCACTTCAATACCAAAAAGTCCCTGTGCACAAGCTTCTTCGGTGTCGATAATCCATGCTTGCTCTCCCCAGCGTTTAGCCCAATCGTTGAGAGTTTTTTCTCTTGCTTCCTTGGAATTGTCTTTCAGGTATAGCTGAACCATACGTGGTTCACCTGCAGTGAGTCTGACATTTTCAATGAGATGCTCATCGGCAGAGTAGTCGTATCGGTGCTCACGATCAATATTGAGCATCCCATGATCTGCAGATAAGAGTAATAGTGTCTGTGCGGGCACTCTTTCTGCTAATTTTCTGAGAGAAAGATTCAATTCTTCTAGTTGGTGAATCCATTGGGTGGATCCTGTTCCGAAGCGGTGTCCAGCTTGGTCGATTTCTCCCCAATACATATAGACAAGGGATGGTTTCCTTGATGACAGAAGACTCGTTCCAAGAGTGATTCTTCCAGTTGGTGCTTGAGCGTGGAAGAATTCTCCTCCTCGTAAGCCAAATTGGCTTAGCCCTGATTTTTGGTATCGGCTCAAGGATACTGTTGCGACGTTGCAATAGTTTTCATAGCGTTCAAAGACGGTAGGGTAAGGTTGCCATTGATGAGGGTCGATGGATGAATCCCAGCCTGAAAGATGATTGACGACAGCGTCATTTTCAGGGTTGCGCACTTCGTATCCAGCAACACCGTGTATCCCTGGTGGTAAAGCGGTGCCGAAAGAGGTGAGGGATGCTGCCGTGGTCGAAGGTATTGCAGAGTGCAGTGTTCCTAAAGAAATGGAATTTTTAAGGAATGGGGCATAAGAGGCATATTTTTGGAGGAGGTCTTCACCGAGCCCGTCTACCATGACAACGCACACACTACGGAATTTGTCGGGGTTGATTCCAGCTTGTTCTAAACGTTGTGCTAACCCGATGGCGTCATGAACGCCCTCCCCCCATAGAGGGTGAGGGTCAGGTGTGATGGTGCGCTGTTTTACGAGTGTTCCGGCTGATTCGAAAAGATCAGCAATAGTACCACTACCGTATGGTGCGGGTGCTGGCAGGGGTGTTCCGCAATAGTCTGTGAACATTAAGGTTATCTCCCTGCTTCTAGCTGTGCTTTTCTTAAGGCTTGCACAAAGTTGTGTGCTTGTTTCACGGCGTCTGCTCCGTCAGCTGTTGAGCTAATACGTAAAGAGATGTCTTCGCACATCGCTAGGCCAGTATATCCGTGGTTAGCATGGCATTGCGGGTCAGGGCAGTCTGCTGGTTGCAGGTCAAGACGTTGGGAACCTGTCCACGCAATGTTAAGGGACACTTCAGAAGGGAGGGTTCCTCGTTGGTAATCAGAGGAGTCGATATACACGTAGTTCACGGATACGGATTTTAGATGTTCTAAAGAAAAGCTCTCAACGCTGAGGTGTGTTGCAGTTTCATCTGGTTGGTGGTGTTCGTGATCATCGAGGTGTACTACCAGCAAATAGCGTTGCGTGAGCGCTAGTACTGTAATGTGGCGGTGAACGGTACCGTGTTCAAAGTGGGTTTCAAGATGAACGAGGTGGGATTGAGGTTCTTGCCCTATTAACCCATCTATTACCGCGTCTGTTGTCAGTTCTGGGTAAAATCCTAATCTGGTAATGGACTCTTCCAACAATCTAAGACGAGGACTGCTCATATGGGTATCCCTCCAAGGTGTATAAGATATTTATTTATTGTAAACCGTACAGGTTCTAGTTCGTTGGTCATTGTTATGACATTCTTGGCTTTGATATCCTCATGAGCGCATTTGCTGTTGTGTTGGTTCTTTCAAAGGAGAGCATTCTCAGAACCGAACGGTAGAATGTTTAAGACCCTACCCCGTCAGCTATTGAAGAGGTTTATATGGCCCGCCGTGGCACAACTCTGCAGGATGATTATCCTGAAGATATCGTAGAAAATATTGTCGATATTGATGTATCCTCCGAAATGGAAACCAGCTTTTTGGAGTACTCATATTCGGTGATTTATTCCCGAGCTTTACCTGATGCTAGAGACGGTCTCAAACCGGTACAGCGACGCATCTTGTATATGATGCAGCAGATGGGTTTGACCCCTGCTAAAGGTCATGTGAAAAGTGCTCGTGTTGTTGGTGAAGTGATGGGCAAGCTTCACCCTCATGGTGATGGTGCCATCTATGATGCAATGGTGCGTTTAGCGCAGCCTTTTGCTATGAGGATGCCTCTTGTTGATGGTCATGGAAACTTTGGGTCTTTAGATGATGGGCCTGCGGCCTCTCGATATACCGAAGCGCGTATGGCGTCTTCTGCTTTGGCGCTCACCGCAGATTTAGATGAGGATGTTGTCGATTTTGTTCCCAATTATGACAACCAGTTGATGCAGCCTTCTGTTTTGCCGGCCGCTTTCCCTAATCTGTTAGTCAATGGTTCTTCGGGTATTGCGGTAGGTATGGCTACAAATATGCCTCCGCATAATCTTCGTGAAGTTATTGCTGGGGCACGGTATTTGATTGAGAATCCTGACGCTACTCTCGCCCAAATCATGAAGTTTATTCCAGGCCCAGATCTTCCTACCGGCGGAACAATTGTTGGGCTTGACGGCATTAAAGATGCCTACGCTCATGGTCGCGGTATTTTTAAAACTCGTGCTAAAGCTGCCATTGAACAGGTGTCTGCTCGGAAACAAGGCATTGTGATTACCGAGTTGCCGTATATGGTAGGCCCTGAAAAAGTTATTGAGAAAATTAAAGATGGTGTCCAGAAGAAGAAGCTTCTAGGCATATCTGATGTGGCAGACCTGACAGACCGTAAAAATGGTTTGCGTATGGTCATTGAGATTAAAAATGGTTTTAATCCTCAAGCTGTTCTAGCCTCGTTATACAAATACACGCCTTTAGAAGATTCTTTTGGCATTAATAATGTTGCTCTTGTACAAGGACAGCCTCAGACCCTTGGTCTTTTAGATCTTTTGCGTGTCTACGTTAATCATCGTATTGAGGTCGTTCGCAGGCGTACCGTGTTCCGTCTAGAACAGAAGAAAAAACGTCTTCATTTAGTTGAGGGTCTTCTCATCGCGATTATTGATATTGATGAGGTCATTCAGATTATTCGTTCTTCGGATGAGAGCTCTCAGGCTAAAGCCCGCCTCATGACGGTCTTTGATTTAAGTGAGGTTCAGGCACATTATATTTTGGAGGTTCGTCTCCGCCAGCTTACAAAGTATTCACGGCTTGACTTGGAGAAAGAACGTGATGAGCTACTTCATGCTATTGCCGATTTAGAGGATATTTTAGCTCACGAAAAACGGTTACATACGGTTGTTTCTGATGAGTTACAAGAGGTAGCAGATACCTATGGAACAGACCGACGCACCGTTCTTACTTCAAAAGATCGTCTAGCTGATGAACTCGCTCAGGCCAAAAATTCTTCTGACCAGAAAGTTACACGCGGCAGCTTAGCATTAGAAATTGCGAATGACCCGTGTTGGGTTCTTCTGTCTACAACGGGGTGTATTGGCAGAAGTACGCCGTATCCTGATGGTCTTGTAGCACTTGAAGATTCAACAAAACGTCTCAAACATGATGCGTTAGTGTCAGCAGTTGCAACCAGCGCACGTTCTGAGATAGCAGCGGTAACCTCCTTAGGGCGTATGGTTCGGTTAAACGTTATGGACCTTGTCGTCCTTGAGAATTCTCAAGGTACACCAATACTTTCTAGTGGCGTTCCTTTAGACGAGATTGTTTCGTTAGGGCGTTCTGAAAAGATTGTTGGGTTGGCTCCGCTTCATCAGATTATTGCTTTAGGCACCGCTCAAGGTGTTGTTAAACGAGTTAATCCTGATTACCCGCTCAATGCTGATAGCTGGGATATTATCGCCCTTAAACCTAAAGATCAGGTTGTTTCGGTGTCAGTATGTGCGCACGACAGCGACGTTTTAACATTCGTGACAGAGCAGGCAAAGTTATTGTGTTTCACTGCAGATAAGGTACGTCCTCAGGGCAAAGGTGGTAGTGGTATTGCCGGCATTAAACTCGCTGAAAAAGACCGTGTTATTGCTTTTGGTGTTACCCCTGCGCGTAGTGATGCTGTTGTCATGACGATTGCTCACGGTGGCTCCGAAGATAGTGCCAAAGTTACTGAGTTGGAACAATTCCCTCAAAAAGGACGTGCCACCGGTGGCGTTCGTTGTCATCGCTTCTTATCGGGCGAGTCTTCTTTGACGTTAGCGTTTATTGGTCGTGGAGCGTTAAAGGCAGTAAGCCCCGCTGGTGTAGCAAGGGCTGTACCAACAGAGTTTTCTGCTCGTGATGATTCGGGTATCCCCCTCACTCAATCTATTGCTGCGGTGGGTTCCTCATATCAACACACTCAGTGGTTATTGCCAAACACCGGAACAGAGACGAAGGATGACCCTTCTGTCCCAGAGCACAGCTCCCAAAAGGCGTCAGCTAAAGCTGAGTTGCCCCTTGAAGGAACTCTCTTCTCATAGAACATCACGTATTTCTGGCACAAGAATGCCGTGGTTGCTCAGTTTCGTAAGCAACCACGGCATTCTTGTATCTACGAGAGTTTATTTAGGGTGATAACTCAACAATACGGTCGCAGGCTTGAATATCGTCGCGACGGTGTGACACGAGAACCACAGCTGGAGGTATCTGAAGACCAGAATCAGGCCGTGCAACATGTTTCATCGTATCCACATCTATTTTGGTTCCACGAGATACTTCTGCAATCAGGGCACGTGCTGCTGGAGCGTCTAAATGCGCAGTCGGCTCGTCCATAAGAAGTAGTGGAGACTGCGTCAATAGGGTACGAGCAATCGCAATACGCTGGCGTTGACCGCCAGAGACATACGAACCGCCAGCTCCTACAGGAGTGTTTAAACCTTCAGGCAGAGAACGTACGAAGTCTCCTAGCCCGACTCTATCCAGAACAGAGTACATGTCAGCTTCACTAGGCCGGTTTTTCGCAGAAGCTGCCAAGGCAAGGTTATTCGCAATCGAAGATTCGAAAATATACGCAGATTGTGGACACCATGCAGCATAACCACGTAAATCAGCACTTTCGAGTGTCTGCCCGTTAACACTAATTGACCCATTCTCTACAGGTAAGAATCCCAACAATGTTGCCAGAGCAGTAGTTTTACCGGCACCAGAAACACCGGTAATGCCGAGCCATTGCCCAGAACTAATCGAAGCGTTAAGTCCTGTAAAAACAGGTTCTTTCATGCCGGGCCAACGAGTTGCAACATTTTCCATCGTCAAAGTAATGGGTGTTCCTAGACGTTGACGAGTTTGTGCAACATCGGTTGCAGTGTTCTGAACTGAGTTTGTTTCCACGAGAGGGCGCATACGTCGTACAAGTTCAGCAAGTGCAGGCCATCCTCGTACAGCTTCAATATGTCCGGCGGTGCTTTCTCCCATTGCGGTGCACATTAAGAGAATGATTGCGACAAGCGGCCCAGTTAGTTCTCCAGAGCGAACTTGTGCCCATGTGATGACGATAGTTCCTAGAGCCGCGCCCCACCACGTCACGATGGTAAGAGCATGTCCGAAGCCACTAGCCTTTGAACCTGCAAGGATTGACTCAACATTACGTTGGTCTTTTTCTTTGAAGGCTGCAGTCGCAAGGTAGTTGAGTCCGTTGGCTCGAAGGTCAGCGGCAGCGTCAAGGGTTGAGACCCCTAAACGTAATAATTCTGAGGTTGAGAATCGGGCAATAGCGTCAGCGCGATGATCAGTGTATCGAACCAAAGCCGGTATGACGACGGTAGAAATAACCGCTGCACACAGAATAATAGGAGTAGCAATAGGGGCAACGCTTAAAGTAACGACGACCGCCAAAATCATCACCGTCAGGTGAGAACCTACTGGAAGAATCACACGCGGTAAAGCGTCGCGTAGTTCGTCAATATCTCCAACAAGACGGTTAAGAATTCGGTCGCCACGAAGAAGCGAACGCAAAGATAGCACGGTTCTTCCGGCAGAATCCCATGCTCTTACTCGCAAGAAGTTCGCTGCTTTGAGCACAAGATCGTGGGTGCGTAAACGTTCTACATAACGAGTGCAGGCTCGTCCAAGTCCAAAGAACCGTACTCCGACGATGGCGACCATGAGGTACATAATGGCAGGCTGTTCTGCGGCTCGTACGATGAGCCAGCCAGAAAGTGCCGTCAGCATAATAGAAAATGATAATGCTAGAGCAGACAGGACAATAGGAATGAGGCTCTGTTTAAAAGTGATACCGGTCAGTGAACGAATATCTCTCAACGTTTGAAGGGCAGAACCATATTGTTGCCGGTATGCCCCCGTATCAGGACGGTGAGGCTTTTTCTCTGCTGTTTGCGGGCTCTCGGCGGAATGCTGTCGTAGAGATTCTTTGAAGCTCTCAACGTTCCACCCCATGGAAGTACTACGACTCATGGTCCATGATGTTGCGGTTCCGCGTTCGTCCGTTGTAGCGTCAAGGCGGAAGTCTGTTCGCCGTGCAAGGTCTTCGTCATGGGTGACGATAAGTAAAGTAGCGCCCGTGGTAGCTAAAGCTGCCAATGAAATATTGACGCGGTCTGAGGCGATTGCATCAAGGTGAGCTGTTGGTTCGTCTACAAGTACGGTGACCTTTTCCCCCACACGTTCTAAAGCATCAACACGTGCTAATGCCCGTGCAATGGCTAGACGGCGCATTTGTCCGGCGCTCAAAGATTCTGGTGCAAGGTCGGCGAAATCTTCCAACCCCACAACTCGTAGGTATTGACGGTATCGTTCACGTCCGCGGGCAGATAGAGAAAGTGGTCCGGTTTCGCTCAAGAGTTTGAGTACGGCGGCAAAGTCTTCTTCACTATCAACGACGGCGGGGAATCCGTAAAGTGCAACTTCGTTAATCACTGAGGTTGCGATAAAGGCTGGTGATTGGCTGACCCATACGATGGATCCGGTACCGCTGACTTCACCACTGACCTGTAGGGGTTTGCGAGATCCGGTAGGGATTAGCCCGTCAGCGACAGAACCGTTGATAACCCCCAATAAGGTAGATTTTCCGCAACCAGAAGGTCCGGTAATGCTGACGGTACTTCCATGCGGAACGGTAAAGCTCACGTCGTGTAGAACTTGGCTTCGTCCGGGATATGTGACGCAGACGTTTTGGATGCTTAGTTCTTCTCCGTCAAAGAAGGTTTTCTCTTCGGGGAGAGGACGGTCGATGATACTCTGGGCACGTCGTAGAGCGGCTACGCCATCTTCAGACTGATGGTAGGCGCTACCTACGTCGCGTAATGGCTGATAGCATTCGGGAGCTAAAAGTAATGCTAGTAGTGCTACGTCTAGACCCATATTTCCGTGGACTAGGCGTACGCCGATGAGCACCGCAATGACGGCGATAGAAATGGTGGTGAGCAGTTCAAGCCAGAAAGATGAAAGAAACGCTGAGCGTAGGGTGAATACTGTTGTTTTGCGATAACGCTCCCCTAGTTCTGCTAGAGCTTTTGATTGGGCACGAGCACGTCCAAGTCCAACGAGCACAGGCAATCCTTTGACAAGCTCTACAATATGGTCAGACAGACGCAGTAATTCTTGTTGGGCTTTTTCAGTGTCTTTTTTCGTGGTTTTACCGATGAGTACCATGAAGACTGGAATGAGGGGCAGCGTCGCGATAATGACGATGGCGGAGGTTAAGTCGTAGAAGCCCAGTACACAAAGAATCATGATGGGGGTTACCGCGGTGCTAACAAGTGCGGTAAGAGTTTTGGTGTAGTAGTCGTCGATAGCGTCGAGCCCTCGAGAGATCAGAACTGCTGTTCCGCCAGTACCATCGGGGGTGTCTACTCCTCCAGTGGCAAGGACTCTTTCAACCAGTTGTGCACGGATAGTTGATTTTGTTCCGGTGGCTGCACGTTGCGCGAAATAGCTCAGCGCCCAGTCGCTTGCTGCACGTAATACTAGTGCGATGAAAGCAACGAGTAACAGCATCATAACGGTTGGTTTTTGCCCAAAAGTTGCGAGCCAGATACCGTCTAGGTGGGCTTCAGCGTTGCCACCAAAAACTGCTTGCTGACGGTCATAATCACTGGTGAAGATTTGGTTACGGTGTATCGCAGCATAGGTGAGTCTAGCCATGTAAGCGATAGCTGTACCAAGAACGGCGGCAAATAGTACTGTCGCACTCGTTTTTATGATGGTGATGAGCGCAAAGATGCCGAGGTTAGTTGTGGCGTTGGGCCCCAGTGGAGGACGCTTATCCATAGGTAACGGTGAACTTTCGGGTATGAAGGTATAGACAGATGTTCTTTTGAGTCTACCTTTGAAAAATATATTTTTCTGGTGAATGGGCAGAAGGTTTTATTGTGATGTCAATGATGGGGTGGTAGATGAAAGCGGGTGCGTCTATGGTTGATAGACGCACCCGCTTTTTTGTGAAGGAATGAGATATCTCGTTCCTTCTGAACCAGTGTTTAGTGGCTTCCCTTAGACATAGTTGCTAGCTCGGTAGCATCATGTGCGTCAGGGATATGTTCTACTGTCATGCGTTTGCGGAACATGTAGTATCCCCATGCCTGATACAAAATGATGAAAGGCAACATCAAACATGCTAGCCACGTCATGATAGTCAAGGTATAGGGAGAGCTTGAGGCATTAGCAATATTCAGGCTGTAAGCTGGGTCCAATGTTGAGGGGAAAACATTGGGGTATAACGCTAGGAAGATAGCTAGAGCACCAGTCGTGATGAATAGTGAAGTTCCGACAAAGGTCCAACCTTCACGTCCTGCACGTGCTTTAAGGTATGCAAATGCACAGCTAATGACAGCAAAAATAACCATGGCCCAAGAGAGTATTCCGGAGCTCATGCCGGTGAATTGTAGGTAAAGCACCCAGATAACACAGGGCAGAACACCTAATGGCATGAGCCGTACTAGTGTTTTACTTGCACGGTAACGTACTTCTCCGTCTGTTTTGAGGGCGATAAAGGCAAGCCCCTGTAGATACGAGAAGAGAACAATTCCGAGTCCACCGATATAGGTGAAGGGGTTGAACACCCATGTGAAGGCTCCAACAACGTCGCCGTTCTCATTGATCGGCAAACCGGTGGAGGTAATTCCGAGCAGTGCACCAACGAGGAAGGCAATGAAGAAGGAAGATACGGAGATGGATGCATTCCAGAAGTTGACCCATTTTTCGCTATGGTGTTTTCCGCGGTAATCGATAGCGACGACTCGCAAGATGAGGAATACGAGTGCTAGGGTTAGCGGAATGTAGAGCGCGGAGAAGAGTGAAGCGTACCAGAAGGGGAAAGCTGCAAAGGTTGCGGCACCTCCGGTTACAATCCAGACTTCATTTCCATCCCATACAGGGCCGATGGTGTTGAGAAGAAGTCGTTTTTCTTTTTCATTTTTTGAAAAGACTTTTGACATCATCATGCCGACTCCGAAGTCAAATCCTTCGAGGATGAGGTATCCAATCCAGAATACGCCGATGATGATGAACCATATGGTAGGAAGCAGAGGCTGGTCAGCGAAGATGTTCATAGTGTTCGTCCTCTCTTCTTAGTATGCAAACGCGAGGACGTCGCGTTTTTCATCGTGGTTGGTGTCTTCGTCGTCTTCGAGTAGTTCAGGCATGGATGCCACGATACCGGAACGAACGTATTTGGTGAGCAGGTATATCTCAACGATTGCAAGGACTCCGTAGAGTAGTCCTAGTGTAATCAGTGAGAAAAGAATGGTTCCTGCTGATACTTCTGGTGAGACACCGGCAGCGGTGAACATCATAACAGCGGTGTCGCCTTGGAAGTTTGGTGCAACAACGAATGGTTGACGTCCCATTTCGGTGAAAATCCAGCCAGCTGCATTGCCAAGGAACGGGAACCATAGTGCTACAAGCTGTAGGTTCTTAATACCGTTGGATGCGGGAACTGTGCCGGTACCGTTTTTGCGGGTTATCCATAGCGCGTAGATAGCCATCAATGCGCTCATACCACCGAGGGTGAACATGCCACGGAAGCCGTAGTAGGTAACTTCAACCAGCGGTGTGTATTGAATTTCTTGTCCTGCGTACTCGCCGTAGACTTCTGGCTGGTTAGGGTAGTGAGTTCCTAGCTGTTCGCGGTATTCCTTGAGGAGGGTTTCGACGCCGGGTACTTCTTCTGTGAAGTTTTCGTGAGCAAGGAAGGAAAGCAGACCAGGAATTTTTAGGACAGTATGGATATCTGCACAGTTCTGGCTACCGGGGTTGGTGCTGTAGGAGAAGAGGGAGAACGCTGTGGTGTCTTCGCAGGCGGCTTCTGCAGCTGCCATTTTAAGTGGCTGTTGTTGAATCATCAGCTGGGCTTGTGCGTGGCCGGTAAAGGCGGTTCCGAGGAATCCGACGAGGGCTACGATTGCACCAAAGCGTAGGGCGTAGCGCCAAGCGTGAAAATCTTCTTTGTCGCGAACGCCTTCAGCGCGCTCACCGATGACAACTTTTCCGTCAACGACGGTGTCGATTCCGTCTTTACGGCGTTTCCAAAGATGCCACCAAGAGATACCGACGAGGAAGGCTCCACCGACGAGGAGTGCACCGGTAATAACGTGTGGGACGGTGAGTACCGCGGTGATGTTAAAGAGCACGGCGAGGATGTCGGTCATGACGGGGCGTCCGTCAACCATTTCTACACCGACGGGGTGTTGCATCCAAGAGTTTGCTACAAGGATGAAGTATGCGGAGATCCAGGTACCGATAACGGCGATGGTGATAGTCCATGCGTGAATTTTAGGTGAGAGTTTACCCCAGCCGAAAATCCATAGTCCGATGAAGGTGGATTCGAAGAAGAAAGCAAAGAGGCCTTCCATTGCTAGGGGGGCACCGAAGACGTCGCCGACAAATCGTGAGTAGTTGCTCCATGCCATACCGAATTGGAATTCTTGGACGAGGCCTGTTGCGACGCCCATGGCAAAGTTGATCAGGAAGAGTTTTCCCCAGAATTTGGTGAGACGTTTAAATCGTTCACTTCCAGTTTTGACGTATTTCCAGTGGAAGTACGCGACAAGAGGGCCGAGACCTAGTGTCAGAGGCACCATGAAGAAGTGGTATACGGTGGTGATGCCAAATTGCCACCGTGCTATAAGTAGTGGATCCACTGCTTGTATCCTTTTATAAACCTTAATGTGTGAGCCGTGAGTTGTTGAGACTCACGCTTTATCACATTTAGATTACGGTGTGTTGCAAGGTTTGTCTTATAGTCGTTTACACCCTGTCATTTACTCTTTTAAGTTGGGGACTTGACGTTGCTCTAAAGGTTATTTTCACAGTAAGCACTTTTTATGTTTTGGGCTTTTTTCAACAATTGACAACACTCCCCTAAGTATCAATATTTACCCTAGTCAAATAGCATTATTTGGGTTTTTCAAAAAGTTTTCAGCCAATGAGAAAAAGTAGATTTGAAACTATCTCGTAAAGATTTCTCACCCGTATATTGACACCTTTATATAATCTGTCATGAAACACCATAGAGAATAGTGGTGATTTTTTTCATAAAAATTATTGCACTTTATCTCTACTCAAACACCAGCGTGTCGCAAAGTAAAAGGACGCAAGCACTTATCCACGCGGACCAAGAAGCCCTAAACGAGCAACACTCTCGCGCTCTAAAAATAATTCATCGATAGAACGACGCACATACTCTCTCGAGAACTCATCTTCTAACAATCCCGGAACAATCTGCCATTACCCTCGAGAACACAACACAGGAAAAGAACAACAAGACACTAACTACACATCAATTTGGTCATCAGATAATTTATGGGCACTGTTAATAATAAATTCCTTGCGAGGAGCAACCTCTGAACCCATCAACAAAGAGAAAGCCTGCTCAGCAGCTTGCGCATCTTCAATGCGAATACGACGCAACATTCTATGGCGAGGATCCATCGTCGTCTCCGCGAGCTGGTCAGCATCCATCTCACCCAACCCTTTATATCGTTGAATCGGCTCTTTATAGTTCTTTCCTTCATCTTCTAAACGGCGCAAAAGTTCTTCTAACTCACGTTCAGAATACGTATAAATCATCTCGTTAGCCCGTCCACGATGGATGACTTCAACTCGATGCAAGGGAGGCACCGCAGCATAGACTCGACCGGCTTCAACCATAGGGCGCATATAACGATAGAACAAGGTCAAAAGCAAAGTACGAATATGTGCGCCGTCAACGTCAGCATCCGTCATCATCACAACCTTGCCGTAGCGGATACTTTCGACGTCAAAGGTTCGACCAGAGCCTGCACCAAGAACCTGAATAATTGCGGCACATTCAGCATTAGCTAACATGTCCGTCAGTGAAGCTTTCTGAACGTTCAGAATCTTTCCGCGAATCGGCAAAAGAGCCTGATAACTTGACGAACGAGCCAGACGCGCTGTTCCTAGAGCAGAGTCTCCCTCAACAATAAAAAGTTCAGAACGAGCGACATCGTGAGAACGACAATCCACAAGTTTCGCGGGCATAGAACTGGTTTCTAAAGCATTTTTTCGCCGCTGAGTCTCTTTATGAACTCGCGCTGAGATACGTGATTTCATCTCAGCCACAACTTTTTCGCTTAAGGAATGAGCTTGCTGTTTATCAGCACGAGCTGTCGCTTTAAGTTTCTGGGCTAGTTGAGTACTCACAATTTTCGAGACAATCTGACGTACCGCAGAGGTACCAAGAATCTCTTTTGTTTGTCCTTCAAATTGCGGTTCCGCTAAACGAACAGTGAGTACCGCTGTTAGTCCAGCAAGAATATCGTCTTTTTCAAACTTATCTTGAGCACCAACTTTATATTTTCTGGCATTATCACTCAGATGTTTTCTAAAGGTCTTCAAAAGCCCTTGTTCAAAGCCTGTGAGGTGAGTGCCGCCTTTAGGGGTAGAAATAATGTTAACGAAAGAACGAACAGTTGTGTCATATCCAATCCCCCACCGCAGGGCAATATCAACTTCACATTCACGTTCCACTTCTTGAAGCTGAGAATGCCCTTCTTCATCCAGAACAGGAACAGTTTCAGTAAAGGTGTCACGCCCTTGAAAACGCCAAATATCTGTCACAGATGAATCATGCCCAAGATACTCAACAAATTCAGAGATACCGCCATCATGGTGGAACACTTCTTCGTAGGTGTCGTGTTCGCCTGGAGTGCCAGCTAGCCGACGTTCATCACGAATGGCGATGCGTAGACCCGGAATGAGAAATGAGGTTTGGCGAGCACGCTGAGCAAGTTCCTGATAACTGAACTTTGCATCTGATGTAAAAATCTGTGGATCAGCCCAGTAGCGTACGCGGGTTCCGGTCACACCTCGTTTAGCCTTGCCGATAACAACTAAGGAATCGTTTTCTTTTTGTGAAGGGGTAAAAGAGGCTTGTGGTGTTGGTGTTCGCCCGTCTTTAAACACTCCAGGGATGCCGTGACGGAAACTCATTTGGTAGGTTTTCCCACCACGGTCTACTTGCACATCTAACCGGCTTGATAAAGCATTAACAACGGAAGCGCCGACACCGTGCAGACCACCAGAGGCAGCATAGGAACCTCCACCGAATTTTCCACCAGCATGAAGTTTGGTGTACACCACTTCCACACCGCTCAGTCCGGTGCGAGGCTCGATATCGGTCGGGACACCTCGCCCGTCGTCACGAACTTCTACTGAGCCATCACGGTACAGAACAATGTCGATGGATTGCCCGTATCCGGCAAGAGCTTCGTCTACAGAGTTATCAATAATTTCCCAGAGGCAATGCATTAAACCACGAGAATCGGTTGAACCGATATACATACCGGGGCGTTTACGTACGGCTTCGAGCCCTTCGAGGACGGAAAGGTTTCGAGCGGTATATGAAGAGGTTGCCACGGTGTTCTCCCTAGTTGAGCAGAGTGGTTACTAACCTACCTATTTTAGGTTCTTTATTCTATCTATGCACCTCAAATTTTTTGGGTGTTTCAACGCTATTTGTTCTTTTCTTCAGAGACGCTAAAAGCCGGTGGCCATCTATCTATGAGATAGCCACCGGCTTTTCTCTCAATGAGTTCAAGAGATTTTAGGTGTTCAATGTTGAGGTACTCGATGTTTTAGGACTCTAATATGTTGCTAAAATCCTCGTCATCGTCTTCTTAGTCGAGGTAGTCTCGTAGTACCTGAGAACGTGATGGGTGACGAAGTTTAGACATCGTCTTAGACTCAATCTGGCGGATACGTTCACGGGTTACACCATAAACTTTACCGATTTCATCGAGAGTTTTAGGTTGCCCATCTGTCATACCAAAGCGCATGGCAACTACTCCTGCCTCACGTTCAGACAAAGTGTCTAAGACAGAATGAAGCTGTTCTTGCAATAGTGTAAAGGACACTGCATCAGCAGGTACAACGGCCTCTGAATCTTCAATCAAATCGCCAAACTCTGAGTCTCCGTCCTCACCCAAAGGCGTGTGCAAGGAGATAGGTTCACGTCCGTACTTCTGTACTTCAATAACCTTCTCTGGAGCCATATCGAGTTCTTCACCTAGCTGTTCAGGGGTAGGTTCGTGACCTAAATCCTGAAGCATCTGACGCTGCACACGAGCCAATTTGTTAATGACTTCAACCATGTGCACAGGAATACGAATGGTGCGCGCTTGGTCAGCCATTGCACGGGTAATTGCCTGGCGAATCCACCATGTTGCGTATGTTGAGAATTTAAAACCTTTAGAATAATCAAACTTTTCAACAGCACGGATTAGACCGAGGTTTCCTTCTTGAATCAAGTCCAAGAACAGCATTCCTCGTCCGGTGTAACGTTTCGCTAGAGATACGACCAAACGTAGGTTTGCTTCAAGAAGGTGGTTTTTGGCACGACGTCCGTCGTGGATGACCCAACGAAGTTCTTTTTTAAGCTCACGGTCCATTTGTGGGTTTTCTTTGAGCTTATGTTCTGCGTAAAGTCCAGCTTCAATACGCATCGCAAGGTCTACTTCTTGCTCAGCGTTCAGAAGAGATACTTTACCAATTTGTTTGAGATAATCTTTGACGGGGTCAGCGGTTGCGCCGGGTGCGATAACGCGCTGGGCAGGGGCGTCGTCTTCATCATTTGACGTAAGAACAAAGCCGTTACGTTTAGCAGCAGTTTCTTCGGTCTGCTTCTTTTCTTCTTTTTTGGCGTTCTCTTCATCATCGACGTCCTCATCGAGGTCATCGGTGTCTAAAATTTCATCGCTGACGTCGATGTCGAGTTCTTCGGCTTCGATGTCTTCGTCGAGAATTTCGTCTTCTTCGTTCGCAGCTTTTTTAGAAGTTGCTTTGGTTTTGGTGCTCTTTGTAGTAGAAGTTTTCTTAGTTTTGCGCTGAGCTTTAGGTTGAGTGCCTTCAGTTTCTTCTACAGCAGTAGCTTCGTTAGGTTCTTGAGCAGCCTTAGCAGTTTTAGCGGTTGTTTTAGTCCGAGTAGTTTTTTTCTTTTGAGCAGTAGCGGTTTGTGTAGCGTTTTCTTCCGCTTCATCAACCTTCTTACGTGCAGCAGGTGACACAGAGTACCTTTCTATTTGACAGACTACAGACAGTGGGGGTGTCTTGTAGTCAAAACACCTAAGACCCTGTCAAGTCTGCTTATCACGATAAGCATCATCAGACGAGGGTTCTACCATAGATAACAATGGTCATCTGTAGATTATTCCAACTCGTTGATACTGTCTTATCGCAGACTCGTACGGGGTCAGTAATAGAGTATGTCAGATATTTACGGCTCCTTGCGGTAGGTTATCGGTGTGGCGTTGATTCTGTTTTTCATAATTCGCACCACATAAACTCAGATTTCAGCTCTATTGTCAAGAGTTTTTAACGTTCTTTTAAAATTCTCCGCCTAGCCACGGTGGAAGTTGTTCTATATTTTTGAGAAAAAGTTCTTCCGTGGGAAGTTGTTCCTGCACTTTTCGAAGATATTCACGAGCCTTAGTGCCTTGTCCAATAGCCCAACTCCCCCATGCCAAAAGAACGTAAGCTCGCGCAGTGTCAGGTTTTTCATATGCGCGAAGAATCAGAGCACATAAAATCTCCATGGCAGCAATTCTCTGGGGGTCAGGTTTTATACGATGTTTCCCTAGGAGTACTGACGCAAATTTCTCAAGTGAAAGATTAAGCATATCTCTATCTTGTTGTTGAGATTTTTTAGTCTTTTGTTTCATCATTCTTTTAGCCTGCCTCAGATATTGTTCGTACCCAAGTGGGCAAAGAATCTCATGCGTCGGATAGTTCTTATATGCGCTGGATAATTTCTGGTACAAAGAAGATGTTTCGTCTATGCCTAGAGCTACGGTATATATAACAGATTGTGCGCTAAGTTCAGACGTTAATGTTGCCCCAAGAAAAGCAATAAGGTGTGGGTCTAGTATTTTTCGTATGGCATCAGCAAACTCTGCTGAGTCTGTTCGCTGATATTGGTTTATTGTTTCTATTACGTGGATAAGGGCGTGGTTCCACAAAATATTCTCATAGTATTTTTGAGTTAAAAAATCTTGTGCATAGGCGCTATCTGGCGTTTTAATGTGTTGGAGGTATTCCTTCAGCCATAACACCATTTCTTCCTCCCACCAGTTCTTAGACTCTACATCACGGCTTTTCTCTAGCGAAGGTAAATAGTGTTTCTGTGCTTCTAGCTCACAGGGCGCAACACAAGAACCAGCAAGTAGCAAGTTAAGGTAGACATCGGTTCGTTGCACCTCATCGATGAATCCGCTCAACATCATTTCGTGGGTATCTCGATGAGCTCTCCAATACGAAACTTCTCCAATATATAAGACGTCAAGGAGCGTCTTTTGATGCACCGATGCAACCTCTATACCGACGTGTTGCCAGTAGGCACACAGCGCAGATGCTAATCGATCAGTTTCAATCTCTTCGATACAAGGAGGTTGGTTAAGATTATTTTCTAGTTGTCTTCTACGAGTGGGTGTGTTCGGCCCAAAAACGGCAAGTAAAAAATACGGTAGCTTATCCTCGGTTATGGGTTTTTCGGAAAGCGTCTGAACAAAATGGGTTATCAATGCTATCGATTCTTGGCGAGAACATTCTTGCCTGCTATCGATACGTACTAAAGGCCCGAGCGTTGTGTCAGCAAGAACGAGAACAACGGAGTCTTCAGGCCAATAACCTAGTTGGTGCACGATGTACGACACGGCATGAGCAGGTGAGCCAGGGTGAGGTGCTAAGGATTCGAAAAAATAAGGGTGATGTGAAGATGCCATATCTCCACTGTGCATGAGGATTATGGCTAAAAGTACTGGGTATCAGAAAACTGTGGATAAGACGTGACGAATGAAAGAGGGCAATACCCCAGCTCCTGCAATCATCGAGAAAAGCTACTTGTATTTTTAGGTTAAGGAGAGACTTCATAGGTCTCCAGCAATTAAGTAGGCTCTCATCAGAGTTGTTAGTTCATGATGTCGATAGGTATCGACATCATGAACTACGTTTTATCATCATGAGGTTCTCGGCGAATCAGGTTTATCAGCATTCGATGAGTCAGAAGAAGAGCTTTCCCCTAATTCTTCAAGATATTTTTCAATTTCTTGACCTATCGTCTCGCGATTAAGTAAAGAATCATTTTCCTGAACATCTAGCTCCAGCATGTTGAGAGGATAATGCTTCATATACCTGTCATACTCTTCTTCAAATTTTTTAATAAGGAAGGCAATTTCCTGGTTGTCTTTGAACATCTCGTTAATACTTTTTTGAGCTTGTCCTGAAGCCACCACCATTTTTTCAAGAGGTAGAGACAATTTCGAGACCAACGTAATGTGTTCCAATGCCCGTAATACAGCTTGCGGTAAAAAGTTGTCTCCTAGGTATCGTGGCACATGCACATTAAATTTCACTGTTTTAATGTTCTGACGAGCAAGCATATATTCTAAGAAATCAGTATGTGACTGATGCATCTCAAAAACATGGTTGACGGTACGCAGAGGGGCAACAACTTCCTCATAGGAGCCACGAATCGTCACGACGATAGGGCGAGTATGAGGAAAGGACATCGCGTACCCAGACACAAGCATGACATAAGAGCTTTTAACTTGACGGATGATACGCAGTATAGCTTGGACAAATCGTTGCCACTGATAGTCAGGTTCAGCACCGGCAAGAAGCAAAAATGGCTGTTTGAGGTGATCTTCCATGAGGTACAAGTTCACCTCAGGTAGAGACATCTCGTCAAAGAGGCCTTTACGGAATAAAGAGTGCAAGCTTCGTTCTCTGTAGCGGCATAGCTGGTCAAAATCGAATTCAGCGAGCTTAATATGTTCTAGTTCTTTGCGTAACACGTCGGCTACCCCATAGGCGGTTCCGCCAATATCATGTGGAGGCTCTAGAGACACCAGCAGAGGAAGCCCTTGAATACGCGGATGGCTGAGCATCCCAGATTGTTCCTCATATAAGTCTTCTGGATTGAGCATATTCCCTCCCTCATTTTCTCGTACCGTTATGCTCTTGAGTTCTTGAAACACTCTAGTATATCTACACGTTCAAGAAGGCTGAACCTGTTCTGTATTAGAGCATGTCTTAAGTTAGTGTAATCAGAGAAATCGGCAAACTCTCTGTTTCTTCTCTGTTGTATTAGTTCAAACAGCTGTCTTCTGGTCATGGTGCAAGATAGTATGAGATACAACTCTTATCTATCTCGCCTTTGATTATGTCTCTATAAACGGTAGGAACATTATCGACTTAAAGATCTTTAAGAGTCCAAACACTACCATCTATCTTGATGAGGAGAATAATGTCTGATTCATCCGATCTTACTTTTTCAGTCGCTTCCCCCGACCTTGAAGCTATTGAGGCTCAGATTCTTGTCCTAGGAGTTTATTCTTCTACAGAAGGTCCAGTTCTTGAGCGCGGTCCTTTGGGCGAAGAAACAGCGCAGGGGCTTGAAGCAGTTCTTGAGGATCTGGGAGTAACCGGTGCTGCAGATCAATTACATCGTTTACCTGGTGTCGATGAGACCAATGCTGATGTTCTTGCATTAATCGGTCTAGGAGCACGTCAGGAAGATACTCAAGCACATATTGATGCGTTACGTTACGCCACAGGTTCTGCTATCCGCCAGCTTGCAGGATTCTCAGATGTTGCTCTTGCTCTACCAGCACAGAATGTTGCTGAGGTAGCTGCTATCGCTGAAGGTGCTGCGCTGGGTGCTTTTAGCGATCCACAGTTGCGAGTTCGCACTGCAGATTCTGTTAAGACTGCGGTCGAGAATATCACCATTGTGACCGAAGTAGAATCTGATGCAGCTTCTGATGTTCTCACTCGTGCACTGATTCTTGGTCAAGCGGTGGATTCTACACGTCGTTTGGTGAATACACCCCCATCTTCCCTTTACCCTGAAACGTTTGCTCAGAAAGCTACAGAACGTGTTGCTGACCTCAAAGAGGTAACAGTTAAAGTTTTTGATGAACAAGAACTCAAAGATGGCGGTTTTGGCGGCATTGCAGGCGTAGGACAGGGCTCCGCACGACCTCCACGTATGGTCGAGGTAAAGTACGCTCCCGAAGGCGCTCAAAAACACGTTGCTTTAGTTGGCAAAGGCATCACTTTTGACTCTGGTGGAAACTCCATCAAGCCAGGCAATGCAATGATGACCATGAAAAGCGATATGGCTGGTGCAGCAACCGTACTGAATGTTGTTGCAGCTGCTGCTGAACTTGAACTGCCTGTAGCTGTTACAGCAATTTTGTGCTTGGCAGAGAACATGCCCGGTGGTACAGCTATCCGCCCTGAAGATGTTTTGACGATGCGTGACGGGCAAACTGTTGAGGTTCTCAATACTGACGCAGAGGGACGTCTTGTCATGGCTGATGGTTTAGCATACGCTTCTGAGTCAGCACCTGATGTTCTTATTGATGTTGCAACACTTACGGGAGCTCAACTCGTTGCTCTAGGTGCTCGTTATGCGGCAGTTATGGGCGATGAGAAGGTTCGTGAAGATATTGTTCAGGCTTCACGTCAGGCAGGAGAAACCTTCTGGCCTATGCCTTTACCAGAACATCTTCGCGCAAGCTTGAACTCTCCCGTTGCTGATTTGAAGAATATCGGTGGCCGTTATGGTGGAATGCTAAGCGCTGGGTTGTTCCTCAAAGAGTTTGTTGGCTCTGTTGATGAACAGCAGATTCCTTGGGCACACCTTGATATCGCTGGTCCTTCTTTTAATGAGGAATCTCCTTATGGATTTACCCCTAAGGAAGGCACTGGCATGTCGGTTGCAACACTTTTGACGTTTGTGGAGTCTCTAGTTTCCTAACGTCGTTAAGATAGGTTCAAAGGCGAGGGTCGGGCTTTTTGCACACGCAAAAAGCCCGACTTTGTTAATACATAGAACTTTTTGGGGTGTTTTTAAACGTGACCTCTACCCCAGTGTGATGTGTTCTTCCTAAAACATGTGTAACACTTTCACCTTTGTACACTCCACACATCTGAGTTGCGGTACGGTAGAGAGGAGAGTTCATAGGCTATCTGCGCTCTTTCTGAGAACTTTGTAAGAGAGCAGACTTTTAGGTCGATGAACCGAAACCTTAAGCAAAATGGATTTATTCCAATCTACGCAAGGGAGCGCAAAAGTGCCCGATACGGCAACAGCTCAAGAATTTGATATTCTCATCCTCGGTGGCGGAAGCGCTGGTTATTCAGCAGCTCTTCGCGCAGTTCAGCTAGGATTCACCGTTGGTCTTATCGAGAAAGAAAAACTCGGTGGCACCTGTCTTCACACCGGTTGCATTCCGACCAAAGCGTATTTGCACGCAGCGGAATTAGCTGAGGAATCTCGTGAAGCATCCAAATACGGCGTTAACGCAACCGTGGAATCCATTGATATGGGTAAAGTTCGCGATTACAAAGACGGCATCGTTGCAGGAAAGTTCAAGGGACTTTCTGGTCTTTTGAAGATGAAAAAAGTCACCGTTATTTCTGGTGAAGGTAAACTGACCGCTACCGATACCATCACTGTTGATGGAACTGCTTATAAGGGCAAGCACATCATCTTGGCTTCTGGTTCTGTATCAAAGACTTTTGGCTTAGAGATTCGTGACCGAGTTCTTACCTCCACCGAAGCACTTCAGATGGATTACCTGCCCAAGAGCGCTATCGTTCTTGGTGGCGGCGTCATTGGTTCTGAGTTTGCGTCTATGTGGAACTCCATGGGCGTTGAGGTTACTATCATCGAGGGTCTACCTCACCTCGTACCTAACGAAGATCCTTCCATCATTAAAGTTCTTGAACGTGAGTTCAAGAAGCGTGGCATCAAGTTTAACACCGGAACTCTTTTTGAGAAGGTTGAACAGGATGCTAACGGCGCTAAAGTTACTTTGGCTGACGGAAAAGTCTTTGAAGCAGATATCGTTCTTGTCGCTGTTGGTCGTGGCCCCAACACTGCTGGTTTCGGTTATGAAGAGCAGGGGCTTACCATGGACCGCGGTTTTGTTATCACTAACGAGCGTCTACACACTGGTGTTGGCAATATCTACGCTATTGGTGATATTGTTCCTGGCGTTCAGTTGGCACACCGTGGCTACCAGCAGGGTCGTTTCGTTGCAGAAGAAATTGCTGGTTTGAACCCTCAGATTGTTGAGGATGTTAACATCCCTAAGGTTACTTTCTGCGAACCTGAAATCGCTTCTGTCGGCTATTCTCAGCCTAAGGCTGAAGAAAAGTTCGGTGCTGAAAATATCGAAACTACTGAATACAACTTGGCTGGTAACGGTAAGTCAGCGATTTTGGGTACTGGCGGCATCGTTAAGGTTGTCCGCCAGAAAGATGGCCCTATCGTCGGTGTTCATGCTATTGGTAAGCGCATGGGCGAGCAAATCGGCGAAGCTCAGATGTGGGTTGTTTGGGAAGCTTTCCCTGAGGATGTAGCACAGTTCATTCACGCACATCCAACTCAGAATGAGTCTCTTGGCGAAGCTGCTATGGCACTTGCTGGGGCTCCCCTACACGGCTAATACTTCTCAGTATTTTGTGTTGGCGTATCAGCTAAGGTTGTTACGCCTTCACCTCCACTTTTTTATAATTTCCGAATTCACAAGGAGAACGGGAAGATATGTCCCACACAGTAGAACTGCCCGCATTGGGCGAATCCGTAACCGAGGGTACCGTTACCCGCTGGCTCGTTGAAGTTGGCGATACCGTAGCCGTTGATGATCCCCTTCTCGAAGTTTCTACCGACAAGGTAGATACTGAGGTTCCTTCACCGGTAGCTGGCGTTGTAGAGCAGATTCTTGTTGAAGAAGATGCTGACGTTGAAGTTGGCGCTCCTCTCATCGTGATTGGCGATGGTTCTGGTGTTGCCGCTCCTGCTGCGCCTGCAGCTGCCGCAGAAGAATCTGCTCCTGTTGCTCAGCAGGAAGAAGCTCCTGCTGTACCGGCTGAGCCAGCTGCTACTGGTTCTGCAGAAGGACAGGAAGTTGTTCTTCCTGCACTTGGTGAGTCTGTTTCTTCTGGTACGGTCACTCGTTGGCTCAAAGAAGTAGGCGAGACCGTTGAAGTTGATGAACCACTTCTCGAAGTTTCTACCGATAAGGTTGATACCGAAGTACCTTCCCCTGCTGCAGGTACTCTTCTAGAAATCCGTGTTGAAGAGGACGAAGAAGCTGAGGTTGGTCAGGTTCTTGCTGTTATCGGTAGCGCGTCTAGCGCACCTGCTGCACCAGCTTCTGCACCAGCTTCTGCACCAGCTGAGCCAGCGGCTGAAGCTCCTACAGCTGCTCCTGCTGCTCCTGCTGCTCCTGCTGCTCCTGCTGCTCCTGCTGCTCCTGCGGCGCCTACTGCTGAAGCTCCTACTACTGCACAGGGCGAAGTATACGTCACTCCACTTGTTCGCAAGTTGGCAAAGCAAGAGGGCATTGACCTTTCAACTATTAAGGGCACTGGCGTTGGCGGACGTATCCGTAAGCAGGATATTCAGGCAGCAGTAGAGGCAAAGAAGTCCTCCGCTCCTGCTGCACCTGTTGCTCCTGCTGCACCGGCTCCTGTTGCTGCGACTGCCAGCCCAGCTACCGAACAAAAGAGCGCTTCTGCACCTAAGGTCTCCTCAAAGCGTGGAACAACTGAAAAAGCTCCTCGTATCCGCCAGACCATCGCAAAGCGTATGGTGGAGTCTTTGGCAACTTCTGCTCAGCTCACTCAGGTCGCTGAGGTTGATTTGACTCGTCTTGTTGCTCTTCGCAACAAAGCAAAAGATGGGTTTGCTGCACGTGAAGGTGCTAAGCTCACCTTCTTGCCGTTCTTCACTAAGGCAGTTACTGAGGCTCTTCAGCAGTTCCCTCAGTTCAACGCTTCTATGTCTGAAGACCTCAAGGAAATTACCTACCACAACACTGAGAACATCGGTATTGCTGCAGATACTCCTAAGGGTCTGCTTGTTCCTGTTATTCAGGACGCAGGCAACTTGAACGTAGCTGGCTTGGCAAAGAAGATTGGTGATGTTGCTTCTCGCGCACGTACCGGTCAGATTAACCCTGAAGAACTTTCTGGCTCCACTTTCACCATTTCCAACATTGGTAATACCGGCGGTGTATTCTTCACTCCGATTATTAACCAGCCTAATGTTGCTATTTTGGGTATTGGTGCAACAGTTAAGCGTCCTGCAGTGATTCAAGATGCAGAGGGTAACGATGTCATTGCTATCCGTAGCATGGCTTACCTCTCCTTGACCTATGATCACCGCGTCATTGATGGCGCAGACGCGGGCCGTTTCCTCCACTTCTTGCAGACTCGCCTCGAGGGTGCTGCATTTGAAGCTGAGGTCGGTCTCTAAAAACTAGCGATAGTTTTTATGATTTAGGGTAAAACCTGAGTTATGAGTCGGTGGGTATGAGCCACACACATTGTGTGGTTCATACCCACCATTGTTTATCTGCGTGTTTTTGAGCACTGAACAGAGTTTTACTGTCAATGTGTCTGCAAAATATTTGTTTGTTCCGTAGACTAGAGACATGAGTACGGTCATTGCATTCTTAGTTTTCTTACACATCGTCGGAGCAGCATTAGTCTTTGGAATTTGGGTAGCACATTTTAAACAGGCAATCGTCCTGCCCGGACAATTTCATGCAGCTCTTCTCCAGCTAGCAACAGGTTTTGCCCTGTACTTTATTCAGATGTCCCAGCACGCAGAGTTAAACCATATGAAAATTGGCATCAAAATTCTCTTGGCAATCGTTATCTGCGTAGCCGCTTTTGTGGGCCAACGTCAATATAAAGCAGCACGAGCTGCTGGCACGCTTGAAAAAGCACGCAATATCCCCTTAGCTCACGCTGTTGGTGGACTTGCCCTCATCAATATCGCGCTAGCAACGCTCTGGCACTAAAAATATTTCTACACACAGGTTAGAACGCGCTGTGAGTATCGATGAATAATTCGATGCTCACAGCGCGTTCTTTTATTCTCCATTCAGCGGGAGAGCATCATAGATTTTCCACGTTGTATCATCTGGTAGAAGAGTAAAACGCACTGTTTGTTGCACATGTTCACCCACCGTTTTAATCCCATACCGCTGTTTCTCTTCATCTGTTAAAAGTTTTGCACTGTGAGCAGAAGACACAATATCGGCTTGGACTTCTATACGATTGCTCTCCCCCTGAACCTGCTGTATGTGAGTTAGTTTCACACTTTGTTCTCCAAGTTCTCGCTGAGTATCGCGTTCATGTAAAGCCATATCAGCTAAATATTGTGGAGAGTCCTTCACGGCATATGTATTGACCAATGGATGATTTTGAGAAAAAGATTCCTGACGTTTGTGCAAGAGTTCATCTAAGAGCTCAGCAAGCTCTTCTCCTTCAGGTGGGTCGGGATAAATAGAAGGTGAAGAGTCCTGCTGCGCAGAAGGAGCATCACTATGTTGTGGCAAACTCACCGTTCTTTTATCCTCAGAAGAAGGAGTAGTATGAGTCTTTTCTTGGTGCGGTTCGGCTAAGGGTAATCCAGAGAGCCCACTCACCCCATACATCATCGTTATGATGAATGTGCCGAAGACGGCGACTGCTCCCCATAGAATTTTACGTTGTGACAACAACTGAACAAGGCGTGTTATTTTGCCGGATAAAAACTTTTTCATTCGATGGGATGGTACATCTTGGTTAAGGTCAAGGGCTGAGGGAACCTCTATACTCTTTCGCCCAAAGAATCGCTGAAAAGAAGTTTTCTGTTCAGGGGTAGGCGGGTTCCAAGGGTGCTCAGCAGGTAAGGTTCCATGTGTTTGAGGATGTGCACTAGCGAAAAGATTCACTGGACGAGGAACGAACTCATGTGCCAGTAGGCGATAGATTTCGTGAAGTTGAGGCATCTGTTCACTGTGATCGATAGCGGCTTCTAGACAATACATCAGCTCTTTATTCATCGTCGGATAGAGGAAATGTAGAGGTGTTCGATCACTGGCATTTGCAGGCTCCTCCCCTGTCAAACATCGCCAAATAATAGAGGCAAGAGCTGAAGTATCGTGACGAATATACTCTTCAATAACTGTTTTGGTTGCGCCACGTAACTCTCGTTCTGGAGCATATAGTTTCAGCTTTCCGTTACTGGTAAAACCAATATTTCGAGGGTTTAACGCACGGTATGCCATCTGCTGTTCATGGAGCCAACGTAAACCACGGCAAAGTTGTTCAACCATGCCTGTCACTTCTTCTGGCGTAATTTTTCCTTTTTCACTTAAAAGGTTCTCGAGAGTTCCTGCGTCTGTTTGTTCATACCAGATATATTCGTTGTCTCCTGCCGAGGAAATAGCAAAAACAGTTGCTACGTCTTCGTGGGTAGGTAAAGAACATAGTCTTTCAGCAGGGCGCATTTCAGCTGGGGAGATGTTGAAAATCTCTTCGAGGGCATAATTTCCTTCTGGGATAGAGAGTGGATTATGCCCTTCTTCAGGAAGGTAACTTACCGCCCATAAACTTCGCTGTTGTGTTGCCCCGAGGGAGTATCGGAAAGTAGCGTATTGATCAAGGGAAATGCTACGAGGGTAATTCTCTGGCTGAGTACTCATACCTCTGGTATATCTGATGAAGAATTTTTAGGGCATCAGGTATCCACAAAAGAGCGTTTCGACTAGTCATAAGGCTGTGGACAGAGATGTTATTCGAGAAATATTTCTGTCATATTCATCCAAAAAATTAGGTTATCCTTTGTCTGGTCTCGGACGAATCTCACGTTTGAGGAGTTTCCGAACAGAGAAAAACAAGGATACTGTAGAAGATATGAGCTTAGAGATTAAGCGGGTTGGTTTTGCCCCCGATTACGTAGACTATATTGAAGCACTTTCTTTACAACAGCGCATTCACGATAAAGTCTCCGCTTATGAACAACAAAATACGGTGTTGTTATTAGAACACCAACCTGTTATCACAGCTGGCAAACGCACTGAAGCACACGAATATCCCGCAGCAGATACCAGCACGCCAGTAGTCCCTATTGATAGAGGTGGAAAGCTCACCTGGCACGGCCCAGGGCAATTAGTCGGCTACCCTATCGTACGTCTGCCTGAGCCACTTGACGTTGTACGTTATGTTCGTATCTGTGAAGACATCATGATTAATGTTCTTGCACAACTAGGGATACAGGGGCAAAGAGTTCAAGGGCGCTCTGGTGTGTGGGTTCTCGGAGACGGCAATACTCCAGACCGAAAAATTGCTGCTATTGGTATACGTGTTGCTAAAAATACTACGATGCATGGCTTCGCTATTAACTGTTGCAACGATTTAGCGCCGTTTAGCCAGTTTATTCCCTGTGGAATTAGCGATGCTGGAGTGACGAGCATTAGCGAACAACTTGGCAGACGCTTTACCCCTGAAGAATTATTAGACTCTCTTGAAACTGAGCTTTTACGGTATAGCGACCAATTAGCCGAGTCTTTTGAACCGCGAGCACAATAAACATCACAGACTTCATTGCATCACACACGCAATAAATTATTAATGAATGACCCATATGGCATTAGAATTTCATCAGGTCATTGGAAGAAAAAGGAGCACTAAAGATGAGCGTAGCTACCGAGGGCCGCAAGCTATTGCGCGTGGAAGCACGTAACGCTGAAGTCCCCATCGAGAAAAAACCTCACTGGATTAAAACTAAAGCTAAAGTTGGTCCTGCCTATAAAGACATGATTAACCTCGCTCGTGGCTCTGGTTTGCATACGGTCTGCGAAGAAGCCGGCTGCCCCAATATCTACGAATGTTGGGAAGACCGCGAAGCAACATACCTCATCGGCGGTTCAGAATGTACTCGCCGCTGCGATTTCTGCCAAATTGCCACCGGAAAACCTCTAGCTTTAGACCGTACTGAACCAATTAAAGTTGCGCTATCCGTTAAAAAAATGGGGCTACGTTACACCACCGTAACCGGTGTTGCACGAGATGACCTACCCGATGGTGGCGCATGGCTCTATGCAGAAACCATCCGACAGATTCACAAAGTATCACCGGGAACAGGCGTCGAAATTCTCATCCCTGACTTTAAAGGCACACCAGAAGACGTACAGCAAGTCATCGACGCTAAACCAGAAGTCTTTGCCCATAACCTCGAGACTGTTCCACGAATTTTCCGAAAGATTCGCCCAGCATTCCGCTATGAACGATCCCTTGAAGTGATTCAACAGGGTAAAGAAGCCGGACTCATCACCAAATCGAACCTCATTCTTGGAATGGGCGAAACCGAAGAAGAAATCTACGAAGCCCTTTGCGACCTCTACGATTATGGGTGCGACACTATTACCTTGACACAATACCTACGACCAGGTCCGCTCTTCCACCCCATTGATCGTTGGGTCAAGCCCCAAGAGTTCCTCAAATACTCTGCCATGGCAGAAGAAATCGGTTTCGCTGGAGTTATGGCAGGGCCTATGGTTCGTTCATCTTACCGTGCAGGACGACTCTGGGCACGTGCTATGAAACATCACGGTTACCCTATTCCTCCTGAACTCGCTCACATTGATGACGACGGCGGAGCAATGCAAGAGGCTTCTGCTCTAGTAGCTGCAGGATACTAAGAGAAAACTTATGTCAGTGGCACGTTTTGCTCTGCATATTTTCTTTTTCCAACATCGTCTTAGCCGATACGTCATATAGAATAAATATTTGTACGCTCTCAGCCTGCGTGGTTGGGTGCCCCAGCACATCACCTTAAGCGAAGGACGCACAGTGACTTCATCACGCGACGAAAAGCGCGCACAACAAGAAAAGAAGAAAAAGAATAAAGGTCCTGGCATGTTTGCTCAGATGAAGCAGGTCTATGCTATGACACGCACCTCTGAGCCTCGTATTGGCTGGATTCTTTTCTTCTGGGCAGCAGCTGTTCTTATTGCCTTTGTCCTCATCGGCATCCTCCTGAAAAACTGGATTACTTGGACTATTATCGGTATTCCTTTTGCTCTTCTCGTTGCTGTTATGGTTCTGTCTCGAAAAGCAGAAAAAGCTGCCTTCGGTCAGATTGAAGGTCAGACCGGTGCCTCTGGTGCAGCATTAAATTCTCTACGTCGAGGATGGATTGTAGAACAACAGCCAGTAGCTATTAACCCTCGCACCCAAGACGTTGTATTCCGTGCGCTTGGTCGCCCTGGCATTGTTTTGGTCGCTGAAGGTTCCCCAGCTCGTGTTTCTTCACTTATTAATCAGGAGAAGAAACGCCTTAAGCGAGTGATTCCTAACGTTCCTGTTCATGTGATTCATTCTGGCAACGGTGAAGGACAAACTCCTCTGAAGAAAATTGTTCCTCAGATGAAGAAGCTTCCTAAACAGCTCACCCAGCAAGAAGTTCATGCCGTTAATAATCGGTTGTCTTCATTGCAGAATAATATGTTGCCCATTCCTAAGGGTATTGATCCAAGCCGTATGCGCCCTGACCGTCAGGCAATGCGCGGACGCTAAAAGACCAGTATTAAAAGGGTGGTTGGTGATGTATACATCACCAACCACCCTTATTTAATGTCTGTATCCTCGAAGACATTAACGGATACGTACAAGAATCATATTGCGGACTCTATCGTGAACGCCTCGAGTATCTGCATCCATCATAAAGACAGGAAGAACGAGCATTACTAAGGTAGAACGCAAGATAGCATTTTTAAGACCTACAGGATGACCGTCCACTGTTTGAACCTGCATCCCGCATAAGAAATGCCCTAAGGTATGTCCGTATAATCCGATGGTGATACTTTGATATGCCCAAACAACAAGAAGTACGAATATTTGTAGGTGTGGAACGTTCAAGAGGTATAGCACCGCCCACCACAAGTACCAGTCGATACAAAAAGCAATTATTCTTCGTCCAAAACGGGCGATAGAGCCAGGGCCTTGCTGAGGTCTTCCCATATGTTCGCCCGGGTATTTTTGATCGGTGGGTGGGCCATTAAGCCATGATCCTAAATCTTCACGTTTCATCACGGTTTAAGAGTATCTAACTTTTCACATATGGTCAGAGGAACACCCTAGAGGTGACTTACATCTCTCATTCATGTTACGAACACGAAACATAAAAGATACGTCTGAGCAAAAATATCAGAATATGGTTAACAACAACCACAGGGGATTACCTAAATTTTTACGGTCGCCTCAAAACTCATCTAAGGAGAACAACCGACCATGTTTACCAGCGCACAAGAAGTTCTAGATTTCATCAAGGATGAAGAAGTTGTATTCGTCGACATCCGCTTCTGTGATATGCCCGGCGTGCAACAGCACTTCAACCTTCCTGCTAAATCCATTGATGACGATTTCTTCGTCAACGGACAGCTCTTTGACGGATCTTCTATCCGCGGGTTCCAAGGTATCGCAGAATCTGATATGCAGCTCATCCCCGACGTCAATTCTGCTTACGTAGATCCTTTCCGCGTTGAAAAAACTCTGGTCATCACCTGCTCCATCGTCAACCCACGCACCGGCGAACCATATCACCGTGACCCTCGAGGTGTTGCTGAACGCGCTGAAGAATACCTCAAATCTACAGGTATTGCTGACACCGCGTTCTTCGCATCTGAAGCAGAATTCTTTGTCTTTGAAGACGTCCGATACGACGTCCAGCCTCAAGGCTCCTTCTACGCTGTCGACTCTGACGAAGCGCAGTGGAACACCGGACGCGTTGAAGAAGGCGGAAACCTCGGTAATAAAACCCCCACCAAAGGTGGATATTTCCCCGTATCCCCCGTTGATAAACAAGCAGACCTTCGAGACTCTATCTGTGTAGCACTCGACGAAGTCGGGCTCGAAGTAGAGCGCTCTCACCACGAAGTAGGCGGACCCGGACAGGCAGAGATTAACTACAAGTTCTCTACCCTCACCCAAGCAGCAGACGACCTTCTAAAATTCAAATACGTCGTCAAAAATACCGCTGACGCATACGGTAAGTCTGTGACTTTCATGCCTAAACCAATTTTTGGTGATAACGGTTCCGGTATGCACTGCCACCAGTCACTATGGAACAACGGAGAACCTCTCTTCTACGACGAGCGCGGCTACGCGAACCTCTCCGACACCGCACGCTGGTATATTGGCGGTCTGATTGAGCATTCCTCAGCAGTCCTTGCTTTCACGAACCCCACCGTCAACTCCTATAAGCGTCTAGTCCCCGGCTATGAAGCACCTGTTAACATGGTGTATTCACAGGGTAACCGTTCTGCCGGTATCCGTATCCCTATCACCGGAACCAACCCTAAGGCGAAACGTCTCGAGTTCCGTGCCCCTGACCCCTCCTGTAACCCATACTTCGCTTTTGCTGCTCAACTCATGGCAGGTCTAGACGGTATCCGCAACCGTATTGAACCACCTGCTCCAGTTGATAAAGACCTCTACGAGCTACCTGCAGAAGAAGCTAAAGATATCAAGAAAGCTCCTGCAAGTCTTGCTGAAGCACTTGAAGCTCTTGAAGCAGACCATGAGTTCCTACTCCAAGGTGACGTCTTCACCGAAGACCTCATCAACGCATGGATTGAGTACAAACGAACACAAGAACTTGAGCCTCTCTCTCTTGTTCCTCACCCACTTGAATTCGCCATGTACTACGGTGTCTAACACTCGTATTGCATGAGTATTGAAAGGTCCTCCTCGTTTTATTCGAGGAGGACCTTTCTCGTATTTTTACAGCACTATTCATCGCATAATTCAGTTGCTCTAGAATAAAAAGAACAATATCCTCATTTCTACCCCCCCCGTTGAGAAAGTTAAATCAGCACATGGAATCCGCCTCGAACATCACAACACCTCAATCCTTATTGCGCCCTCACGAAGTATTTCAAACTGGGCTCATGGCACAATTACTCGACGGAGTCTACGAAGGAGAGATGACAGTTGAAGAACTTCTCACACACGGAGATTTTGGCATCGGTACGTTTAACGGGCTTGACGGAGAGATGATTATCCTCGATGGGCAGTGCTACCAGATGCGTCACGACGGTTCTATCAGCCCTGCGCAAATGCACCAAAAGACACCTTTTGCGGTAGTGACTCATTTCAACCCCGTTATCAAACGAGACCTTCCCCACAACATTCTTAGACGTTCAGCAGCTCAGGTACTTGATGATTTCACCGTCTCACAAAACTACATGTACGCCATCAAAATTGTTGGTTCTTTTGAATGGGTTCGCACCAGAACCGTCATTAAACAGTCCAAACCGTACCCCAAGATGGTAGAAGCAACAGAGAACGAAGATATTGTCCAATTCGACCATTGTGAAGGAACCATTGTTGGTTTTAGGACACCAATCTACGAGCAAGGTATCGGTGTCCCTGGGTGCCACGCGCACTTTATTGAAAACAGCTATCAGGCAGGCGGGCACGTTGTCGATTTTAAGCTCAAAGAAGCCCACGTAGAGATATGCCCGGGAACCTCTCTCAAACTACAGTTACCACTCACCCCAGAGTTCTCACAAGCAAACCTGTCTCCAGAAGACCTCGCAGAGCAAATATCTAAAGCTGAAAAACACAGCTCATAAAAGAGGAATCTTCTAGAGCTGGCGAAAATCAGTATCGAAGAAAAGGCGTTCAAAAACTTGTCGAGCTTGCCGCGTCGTCCGTAAATAGTCTTCTTCAAGTTCACGGGTATGCCCTGCAGGGTAAGCACACCAGCGTGCGATTGCTTCTAAATCGGTGCGCATACTGGTCAACACATCAGAAGACCGTCCCGTTCGAAGCACCTGACATCCTCGAATCTTTGTTGCTAGTTTCCAGGCTTGAGCCAAAATATTTGCATCGGAGTCTTTCAAAACTCCAGCTATTCTTGCCTGTTCCAGAGCTTGCAAAGTTCCCGTCACTTGAAGAGCTGGTATTTTAGATGCACAGCAAAGCTGTATCAGTTGGATAACCCATTCCACGTCAGATAAACTACCACGGCCTAATTTGAGTTGCCGGTTTCTATCAGCGCCTTGAGGCATCCTCTCATTCTCAACACGGGCTTTGATACGTCGAATATCCATCATTTGTTGCACCGTCAGTGTTGCAGGGTAACGATACGGACGAATCAACTCCATAAACTTCTGCCCAAGTGTCTGAGAACCGGCAAAAGGACGAGCACGAAGCAACGCCTGATACTCCCATGTATCAGCCCAACGCTCGTAATATTCTCTAAACGATGCCAAAGAACGAACCATCGGCCCTGTTTTACCTTCAGGACGAAGGTTCGCATCAATATCAAGAATTTTTTCTGCTCGCAGAGGTGGTGTACAGGGCTGTTTGAGGATCTGTACCATCCGATGAATAATCTCTGTTGCTTCAGAGGCAGCAACATTTTCATCAATCCCCTCACATGGCTCATGAACGTACATCACATCCACATCTGATCCGTACCCAATCTCAAAGCCGCCATGCCGTCCCATCGCAATGATGCACACTTGAGTTTTCGGTTCTTGTTGAGTATGAGTGTAACGTTCGCGAAGAACAATGTTCAGTGCCGCTTCGACCGTTACTTGGTCAATAGTCGTTAGCGCTTGCATGGTCTGTTCGAGGTTCAAGAAATTGATGGCTTCGCCCATAGCAATACGAAGAATTTCACGGCGACGAATCATCCGCACACTTCGAATTGCGTCAGATGTGTCTTCATGTCGTATCAAGCTGTTGTGAAGAACTTCTTGCAAAGCCTCCACACTACGTGGAAGTAGATCTTCTTGATGATCTAGCCACGCGATAGATTCTGGTGCATCCTCTAGAAGATCCGCAATGAAACGTGAACTCGAGAGAATCTGGCAGACTCGTTCAGCTGCCGCCGGAGAATCTCTGAGCATCCTCAGATACCAAGGTGTTGTGCCCAAAGACTCTGATAATCGACGGAAACCTAATAATCCGGCGTCAGGGTCTACACCTTGTGCGAACCATCCTAAAAGCACTGGCATCAACGTACGTTGTATTTCAGCGCTACGTTTAATACCTTGGGTGAGAGCCTGGATATGTCGCATCGCTGTTCGTGTATCTTTATAGCCTAAAGCTCCAAGACGAGCCTGCGCTTCTTCCGGGGTTAAGGCGACTTCACTTTGAGATAAATGTGAGACAGCCGCCAGAAGAGGGCGGAAGAAAAGACGCTCATGCAAAGAACGAATGGCACGTTTAGTTTTTGTCCAGTCTTTGATGAGTCCTTGTGCTGTCTGCTCACCGATATGTTCAGGAGAAGTGATAGCTCGTGCCAGCACCCGAATATCTTCATCTTTCTCAGGCATGAGGTGTGTCCGTCGCATGTATCGTAGTTGCAGACGGTGTTCCATCAGACGAATCTTCTGATAATGTTCTTCAAAACTCTGTGCGTCAGCACGCCCGATAAAGCTTGCTTTGCTTAATGCTTGTAAAGAATCTGTGGTGGCTTGAGTTCTCACGGAGGGAGTAAAACGCCCGTGGACCAGTTGCAAAAGTTGTACGGTAAATTCAATATCGCGTAGCCCGCCAGGCCCAAGTTTAAGTTGGCGTTCCCGATGCTGTGCAGGAATATTTTCGGTCACGCGAGCGCGCATTTTTTGTACGGAGGAGACGAAGCCTTCTCTATTTGAGGATTCCCAGATGAATCCGGTAATTTTTTGCATCCATCGGTAGCCGAGGTCTGCGTTGCCTGCTATGGGGCGTGCTTTAAGGAGTGCTTGAAATTCCCAGTTTTCTGCCCATCGTTGATAATAGGAGGTATAGGAGTTGATAGTTCTGACGAGTGCTCCGTCTTTTCCTTCAGGTCTGAGGTTTGGATCAAGTTCCCAGAGGGCAGGTTCGCTTGCTGGGGACATAATAACTTTTGAGATGGTTTGAACCATTTCTGAGGCGATTCGTGAGGTGTGTTCTTCGGTAAGTTTTGTCTCAGGCGCTGGTGGGGTTTTGGTGTCGACAACGTACATGACGTCGACGTCAGAGATGTAGTTGAGTTCGCGGGCGCCGCATTTTCCCATACCGATGATGGCTAGTTGTATTTGTTGTGTGTTGTGTGTGCCCCATTTGTTGTTGGCTTCTGCGCGGGCAATAGCGAGTGCTCCGTCGAGGGCGGCAGATGCAAGGTCGGCGAGTTTTCGGCTTACCAGAGGCATAATTTTTTGGGGGTTTTCTGCGGTGAGGTCGCAGATAGCAATTTCGCAGAGGTATCGCCGGTAGAGCGTACGAAGTGTAATATACGCGTTTTTGTCGTAGTTTTCTGCGGTGGGGTTTTCGTCTTCGGGGTTGGCGCCGAGGGTGTTGAGGATAGAACGGCGGTATTGGGTGTCTAGGGGTGCTTGTGGGCAGAGGTGTTCGTGGTCTTTCTCTGGTAATAGTGTGGGTGGGCAGGGTTCTTCTAATAGGTGTTCTTGAGGGGAGGTTAAGACGTCAAGATGTTCTGGGTGTCGGAGTAGAAAATCACCAAGTGCTTCGGAGGCTCCAAGGAGTCGATATATTGCGAGAGGAGTTTGTTCTGCGTTGAGGGTTTTTTCTAGTTGTGGCGCTTTTTCGAGTAGGCGTACGAGGCTTATGAGCGCACTATCTGGTGAGGGGCTGTAGCGTAGTCCCTCAAAGAGTTTTTCTCGGTGAATGTTTTTGAGTTCGGGGGCGTCAAGCCAACGCAGACTTTTTTGGGCATCAAAGAATCCGATGGCGACCATTTGGCTAAGTTGTGCGCGGCGTTCGAGTTCTTCGATGCTCAGTGTTCCTGTTGCCGGTTGTGTCGGTGGCACGGTGTGTCCTTTCCCTGCCCGTTGTTAAAAGGAGGATGCCGGTACTGCTGATAGTGCGAGAAAAATAGGGTAAAGCTAGCATGGGAGTGGTTTTCTGGTGATGCTAGCTCTACCCTATTTTTTAGAGGATTCCTAGATTATTTTTAAGTTCGTATGGGGTTACCTCAGCACGGTATGCTTCCCAGTCGGTGCGTTTGTTCCGTAGGAATTGTTCAAAGACCTGTTCTCCCAGTATTTCTGCCATAAATTCAGATTCTTCTGTTTTATGGATGGCGTCGTGTAGGGAGAACGGTAATGCGTGGTATCCCATTGCACGGCGCTCTGCAGAGCTCATGGCTTGGAGGTCTTCTACTACCGCTGGCCCAAGTTCGTATTCGCCTTCAATACCTTTGAGCCCGGCACCGAGGATAACAGCATACGCAAGGTAGGGGTTGACGGCGGAGTCAATACCACGGTATTCAATGCGCGCTGATTGCATCTTATTAGGTTTATAGAGTGGCACACGCACGAGTGCAGAGCGGTTGTTGTGTCCCCACGATACGTAGCTGGGTGCTTCTCCCCCGCCCCAAAGCCGTTTATAAGAGTTCACGAATTGGTTTGTGACAGAGGTAAATTCTGGTGCGTGTTTGAGGATACCGGCAATAAAGTGCCGTGCAGTACGTGAAAGTTGGTATTCTGCGCCGGCTTCGAAGAAGGCGTTGGTGTCGCCTTCAAAGAGTGAGAAGTGTGTGTGCATGCCAGAACCGGGGTGTTCGGTGAAGGGTTTAGGCATAAATGTTGCGTAGATATTTTGGGAGAGTGCAACTTCTTTGATGACGGTACGGAAACTCATAATGTTGTCTGCAGTTTGTAGTGCATCTGCATGACGGAGGTCGATTTCGTTTTGTCCGGGACCAGCTTCGTGGTGAGAGAACTCGACGGAGATTCCGACTTCTTCTAGCATGGTCACGGCTCTGCGACGAAAGTCTTGGACGACTCCTCCGGGTGTGTGATCGAAATAGGATTCGGAGTCTACTGGTACGGGGAATCCGTTGGGGCCTAGTTCTTTAGATTTAAGGAGGTAGAACTCAATTTCTGGTGAGGTGTAGCAGGTAAAACCCATACTTGCAGCTTTTTCGAGGGTACGTTTGAGGACGCCTCGGGTGTCTGCAGCGCTGGGTTTCCCATCAGGTGTTAGCAGGTCGCAGAACATGCGGGAGGTGGGTTCTTCGTCGCCACGCCATGGAAGAATTTGGAATGTTGCGGGGTCAGGTTGCAAGAGCATATCTGATTCGTAGATACGGGATAGCCCTTCGATAGATGAGCCGTCAAACCCGAGTCCTTCAGCGAAGGCACTTTCGACTTCTGCGGGGGCGAGTGCAACTGATTTGAGTGTGCCGACGACGTCGGTAAACCACATTCGGACAAATCGCACATCGCGTTCTTCGATAGTTCGCAAAACAAATTCTTGTTGGCGGTCCATGGTACTCCTCGTGTTGTTTTCAGTCGTCGGTGACTGTATGGGGTTTCTGTCTACACTGTATAAGCTCTCTCATTTTTTCTCTGCCTTTGAGAGGTGTCATGTCAGAGAATGAGTAGAGTTCTTTCGTTTGGTGTGGGTGGTGGTGTGATGCTTTCTTCACACTCCGCCTCTTGTTATGAGTTTTTGAAGATGTGTTCGGGTCCGGGGTATGTGCCGTCACGAACTTCTTGTCGATAGGTTTTTGCTGCGTCAGTTAGTTCTTCAGCGATATGTGCGTATTGTTTGACAAAGCGCGCCATTTTTCCTTGGCGTAGGCCAAATGCGTCTTGCCAGACGAGGACTTGCCCTGTCGTTGAGGATCCTGCACCGATACCGATGGTGGGGGTGTCTCCTACTGCTTTGTTGACGGCTTCTGCAACGTCTTCTGTCACCATTTCCATGAGGAGGCAGAATGCTCCTGCTTCGGTGAGGGTGAGTGCGTCGTGAAGAATTTTTTCTCGACTATCACCACGCCCTTGGATTCTGAAACCGCCAAGTGCGTGCTCGGATTGTGGGGTGAACCCAATATGTGCCATCACGGGGATACCCGCTTGTGTTATTGCTTTCACGTGTTCGGCGTATGCGGAGCTTGCTTCCATTTTGATGGCGTGTGCACCGCCTTCTTTCATGAATCTGCTAGCAGTCTCAACTGCTTGAGCGGGGGAAGCCTGATATGAGCCGAAGGGTAGGTCTGCAACAACCATTGAGCGCTGTGCTCCACGAGATACAGCAGCAACAAGTGGAATCATCTCATCAACAGTGATAGCTAAGGTAGATTCATATCCGAGGACATTATTTGAAGCTGAATCTCCGACAAGGAGCAATTCGATTCCTGCGGCGTCAAAAATTTGTGCTGTCAGGTAATCGTAGCACGTGAGCATCGCGAATTTTTCGCCAGCTGCTTTCGCCGCATTTAAGTGGACGGTACGAATTTTTCGTACGTTATCGAAGACGCTTGGTGTGTGAGATGTTGGTTCTTCTCGAGGGGAAAGCGTTGTGGTTTCTTGAGCGTTATAGGGCGCGTTTTCTTCAGAAGCAGGTGTAGAACTCATAGATAAAAGTCTACCGCTATCATCGAGTATTTACCTCAGCAGAATCTCAGAATACCTTTCACACTTTAAGTTCAAGCTGGAGGGTACTACCAAGAATCGTTGTTTTCGTCCCATTCTTCGTTACGTTGTTTTGCTTTTTCCATAGCATGTAAGGCTTCCTCATAACTTGGGTAAGGTCCCCACAAATCGGTACCTAAACCGAGGTTTCCTTGTTGTACTTGTTGTGTTCTCAAGTTATACCAGTACTCATTTTCTTCTGGTCCGGGTAAGTAATCTCGACTCATGAGGTCTCTCCTTATAACTCATGCCCCTAGACATTTCTATGACGTCAGAGCCTTATTCTCCACCTGCTGGAGGTATATCTCACAGCCTACCCTAGAACTGTTCTCTAAGATGCCTTATAGATTCTCTATTTTTTTGGCATGAGTAATATTTTCTGCCGTTATTTGCCAAGATACGGCAAAATATCCATTCCTTGAAAGAAGAGCAGAACGGTCAATGAACCTCTTGGACGAGTTAGGATAAACCTATGGCTAAAATTTCCACTTCACATAATCTTCCTGCAACGCCAGGACAAGCACCTATCGGCTGTTTAACCCCTGGAGTAGTTACCCCTATCAGGGCTGTCCCGTCTCATATTGAACGCCCCGAGTATGTGGGAAAGGCCGAAGCTCGTGAAGGCTACGACTCTAATATGTATACGCCTGAAGAGATTGAATTAGTACGTGAGTCTGGCACTATTGCCGCAAATGCTATTGCTGAAGCAGCAAAAGCTGCTGTCCCTGGTGTAACCACCGACGCTCTCGATGTCATTGTTCACGAATACATTTGTGATCATGGAGCGTACCCCTCAACCGTAGAATACCGAGGGTATCCGAAGTCGGTGTGTACGTCACTCAATGAAGTGATTTGCCATGGAATTCCAGATAGCACTGTTTTAGAAGATGGAGATATTCTCAATCTTGATGTCACAGCCTATAAAAATGGGGTACATGGAGACACTAATGTGACATTACTCATCGGTGATGTTGATGAGCAATCACGCCTTCTTGTTGAACGAACTAAAGAATCTCTCGACCGTGCCATCAAGGCCGTCAAACCGGGACGGGAAATTAATGTTATTGGTCGCGTTATTGAAAAATATGCCGCACGTTTTGGGTATGGAGTCGTTCGAGATTTCACCGGACACGGTGTAGGGCGAGAATTTCATTCAGGGCTCATCATCCCTCACTACGATGCTGCACCAGCGTATAACACGGTCATGGAAGTGGGCATGATTTTCACTATTGAGCCGATGCTTACTCTCGGTGGAATTGAGTGGGAGCTTTGGAAAGATGATTGGACTGTCGTCACAAAAGACCGTCAACGTTCTGCACAATTTGAGCATACTCTCGTAGTAACCGAAGACGGTGCGGATATTCTTACCCTTCCTTCTCTTTAGCCCCCCCTCAACCTCTATTAGGAGAATCTATGACTTCAGAGAACACCACAACACACGTATCATGTGAAGATCTCACCATTGGTATTGATATTGGTGGAACCGGTATCAAGGGCGGTATCGTCAACGTTCGTACCGGCGAGCTTGTTTCAGATCGATTCCGTATCCCCACGCCGTCTCCAGCAACGCCAGTAGCTTGTGCAGAAGTTGTTGCTGAGATTGTTCAAGAACTTCAGTCACGTCCTGTAGCGCCGGCTAAGGATTCTCCTATCGGCGTTGATTTTCCAGCTATCGTCAAAAACGGTGTTGCGCTGTCAGCCGCTAATGTAGATAAATCATGGATTGGTGTTAATATCGAACAGCTCATGTCTGAGGCACTTGGCGGACGAACTGTTTATGCCCTCAACGATGCTGATGCGGCCGGACTAGCAGAAGCATACTACGGACAAGGACGAGACAAACAAGGGCTCATCGCTGTTATTACCTTAGGCACAGGTATCGGCTCTGCCCTTATCCTCAATGGACAGCTCATCCCTAACACGGAGTTAGGTCACCTAGAATTAGACGGAGAAAATGCAGAGTCTCGTGCCTCTGCGCGAGCACGTGAACGAGATGACCTTTCATGGAAGAAATACGGTAAACGACTACACCGTTATTTCAGCCACCTCACCTTATTGTTCTCCCCTGACTTGTTTATTATCGGTGGTGGAATCTCTAAAAATCCTGAAAAATTCATGCCATATTTCGAAGATGATCTTGATATCCCGATGGTCATGGCCGCATTACGGAATAACGCTGGCATTGTAGGAGCCGCGCTATGGGCTTTCGGGTTTGTTGAAGGCGAGCGCCAAAGACTAGCAGCTGAACAAGAGAGCTAAAGGCTATCGTTTTCTTCCCCATTCAATGGGGCACATAAAGAACCTTCTGAGGAGACCGCTTTCCTCCTCAGAAGGTTCTTTGTCGTATGTCCTTTATAAAAGGGTTGGTTGTTCTGGTCCCTCGTCTTGTTCGCGGTGATACAAGATATCTTCTGAAGGGTGAGAAGATGTTTCATGTCCCGTAATATCAAGAGTTTGGGGTGTCTCGTCATTGAGTGAGAGGTTAGCAGAATACTTCTTATATGTATCGCGTAGCCCTTCGATAGCTTTCTCAAAATCTTCTAGATTCTCGAAGTTCTGATATACACTCGCAAAACGAAGATAGGCAACAGCATCTAGCCGTGATAGCGGTTCAAGAATAGCTAATCCAACGGTATGAGCTTTTACGCGGTTATCTCCCAAAGAACGAATTTTTTCTTCAACTTCTTGTGAAAGTTTTGCTAAATCGTCTTCGCTTACAGGTCTGCCTTGGCAGGCTTTACGTAAGCCATTCACAATTTTTTCCCGTTTAAAAGGTTCTGTCACTCCCGAACGTTTCACAACAGATATACCCGTTGTTTCATACGTCGTGAAACGGTCTTCACAGTTATCGCATAAACGGCGGCGACGAATCGCGCTGCCGTCTTCAATCACGCGCGAATCAATCACGCGTGATCCTGCCTTATGGCAGTATGGGCAGTTCATCAGAGGCTACCTCCTGATTCAGAAGAATCGCTCGCGCTACGAATGGTAATAGCTTCACCATGCGCAGGGAGATCTTCTTCCTGTGCCAAGGTCACGATGTGGTCGCCAATGTCTTCTAACGCAGGTTGAGAATATTCAATCAGCTGAACAACCTTCATGAAAGTTGAGGTATTGAGACCTGATGCGAAAGAAGCTGTACCAGAGGTTGGTAACACGTGGTTTGACCCCGCAGCATAATCGCCGAGAGGAACTGGAGAATACGGGCCGATAAAAATAGCTCCAGCGTTACGCACACGTTGAGCAACCTCTACAGGATTCTTCGTATGAATCTCAAGGTGTTCAGCAGCGTAAGCGTCAGCAACGCGTATGGATTGTTCTAAAGAATCTGTCAGAATAATTCCTGACTGGGGGCCTTCAAGGGCGGTCTTCACGCGGTCTCGGTGTTTCGTTACCGATGCTTGATGAGCAATAGCTTGAGATACACGTTCAGCGCATTCTGGCGAGTCAGTAATCAAAATAGAGCCAGCATTAGGGTCGTGCTCTGCTTGGGAGATTAAATCTGCAGCTACATATTCTGCGTGAGCAGAATTATCTGCAATCACAGCAATTTCGGTGGTACCTGCTTCACCGTCAACACCGACAACACCTTGTAACGCGCGTTTAGCTAAAGCAACAAAAATATTTCCTGGGCCGGTAATAGTATCAACGCTGATGAGTTCATCGTCAGCATCTTGTATGCCGTAGGCCATGGCTGCGAGAGCCTGAGCACCACCAATAGCCCAAACTTCACGAATTCCTAGAAGCGCAGCAGCCGCCAAAATAGTGGGGTGAGGCAACCCATCAAATTCTTTTTGTGGCGGGCTACATAACACGATAGATTCAACGCCTGCAGCTTGTGCCGGAACAGCGTTCATAATCACCGAAGATGGATAAACCGCTAAGCCACCGGGAACGTATAAACCTACACGTCGAACCGGTGTCCATCGGTTCGTGAGTTGAGCACCGGGAGCCACCTCAATTGTTCTGTCTTGAGGACGTTGTGCTTGAGCGAAAGTGCGGTTACGTTCGATAGAAATCTCTAAAGCTACTCGAACTTTTGGATCTAAGCGTTCTAAGGCATCCTCAAGAGCCGATTCGGGGACACGAAGGGAACTCTGACAAACACCGTCAAAACGTTCTGCCAGTTCACGGATGTATTCTGCGCCGCTGTCTTTAACCCCTGCAATAATCTCTTCAACAGTTTGTTGAGCATTACCAACATACTCTGAGCTTTGACGAGGCATCAAAGCACGAAGCTGCGTATAACTATAATCTTTCCCCCGTACGTCCAAGAGAGAAAGTTTAGGAGGCAAATATTCTTGTTCTTCTGCAGGTCTGCTCATATGCATCATTCTACTGTGTTAGAGCAATAAAACCAGAACAGCGCACAAACAGCACCCATTATTCCAAACAAGTTGGCCCTAAAAGAACTTTTATGTCACCGTAGAAAGACGAATCAGGAGTAACACGCAAGTGGCTACCAAGACGCATCAACGTCTTGCCAGTGCGAGTGCCTAACGCAATACGAACTTCGGCCTCCCCAGGGTGATTCTTAAGAATCTGTTGAAGTTGTAACAAGACTTCTTCAGTTGCTTTATATTCTGGAAGAGAGATGGTCACAGGCCCAACAGCGTCACCGGGGGTAAGTTCAAGGACCTTAATTTCCTGAGCACTAATACTGACAGCGCCATCGTCTCGACGTTGCAAACGACCTTTAACCGTACAAATAAGATCATCGGTCAGGATAGGTGCGATAGGCTCATAAGCGCGTCCAAAGAACATAACTTCGATAGAACCGGTACGGTCCTCAAACTCAACACGAGCATACGGTTTGCCACTCTTTTTTGCCACACGGCGAGTCACAGAAGTTATCATGCCAGCGATAGTGACCATTGAACCGTCTGGTACCGATGATTCTTCATCGAAAAGAGACAGAATTGACGAGCTAGATAAAGCATCAAGCTGGTCTTCTAAACCTCTGAGCGGGTGGTCTGAGATATAGAGTCCCAGCATTTCACGTTCAAAGTTCAGCTTATCCCGCTTCTCCCATTCAGGAATATCGGGGATCTGCAAAATAGATTCGTTTCCTAAGCCCTCTTCTTCAAGTCCTAGGCTACCGAAAAGGTCAAATTGTCCGGTTGCTTCACGACGTTTCACGGAAGCAGCAGAATCTACAGCTTCTTCATGAATCGAAGATAGTGCACGCCGACTCTGCCCAAACTCATCAAACGCCCCAGCCTTAATCAAGGAATCAACGGTACGTTTATTGCACACGGTCAGGGGAACCTTCTTCATAAAATCTTGGAAAGATTCAAAACGTCCGTTTTCAGTTCTTGCACTCACAAGTGCAGCAACTACGGGGGCACCAACGTTACGAATTGCGCCCATTCCAAAGCGGATATCGTCGTTGACAGGAGTAAAGTTCAACTCGGATTCGTTAACGTCTGGAGGCAATACCGTAATGCCCATGTGGCGACATTCGTTGAGATACGAGGCAAGTTTATCTTTATCGTCGCCTACAGAAGTCAGCAAAGCAGCCATATATTCTTGAGGGTAATGTGCTTTCAGATAAGCCGTCCAATAAGAGACTAGACCATAAGCTGCAGTGTGGGATTTATTAAATGCGTAGGCGGAGAAGGGAAGCAGGACATCCCACAACGCTTTAATAGCTTCTTCAGAATACCCATTCGATAGCATTCCTTGATGGAAGCTCTCATACTGCCGGTCAAGTTCTTCTTTTTTCTTCTTACCCATTGCACGACGCAATAAGTCTGCTTCACCCAGAGTGTAGTTTGCTAATTTCTGTGCAATAGCCATAACCTGCTCTTGATACACGATCAAACCGTAGGTGGTATTGAGAATATCAGCCAGCGGCTCATCGAGCTCTGGGTGAATAGGTGTGACTTCTTGTTGTCCGTTCTTACGCAACGCATAGTTTGTGTGAGAGTTTGCGCCCATAGGTCCAGGACGGTACAGAGCCAAAACCGCGGAAATGTCTTCAAAGTTATCCGGCTGCATCATTTTCAGCAAAGAACGCATCGGTCCACCGTCAAGCTGGAATACGCCTAATGTTTCACCGCGCGCTAGCAACTCATAGGATTCTTTATCGTCTAGAGACAACGCATCCAAGTCAAGGAAGAAGTCACGGTTTAGTTTAATGTTTTCAATAGCATCAGAGATGATTGTTAGGTTACGCAGACCCAAGAAGTCCATCTTGATGAGCCCAAGAGTTTCACACGTTGGGTAATCAAATTGGGTGATAATCTGACCGTCCTGTTCACGGCGCATAATAGGAATCAAATCTAGCAAATCATGGCTCGACATGATAACACCTGCAGCGTGTACACCCCACTGACGTTTGAGTCCTTCTAAGCCAAGAGCCGTGTCAAAGACTTTCTGACATTCAGGGTCTTCACGAAGTTGAGTGCGCATATCAGAGGCTTCGCCATAGCGTGCTGACTTCTCATCAATAATTTCTTTCAATGTCATGCCTTTACCCTGAACATCTGGTGGCATTAACTTGGTCAGGCGATCACCCATCGAGAAGGGATAACCCAGCACGCGAGAAGAATCTTTAAGCGCTTGTTTTGCTTTAATCGTTCCGTAGGTAACAATCTGAGCAACTTTATCTTCACCATATTTTTCAGTGACATAGTGAATCACTTCAGAACGGCGACGATCGTCAAAGTCCACGTCGAAGTCAGGCATGCTCACACGCTCAGGATTCAAGAAACGTTCGAAGAGCAAATCATGTTCTAGGGGGTTGAGCTCAGTAATACGCATCGCGTATGCAACCATTGAACCTGCACCAGAACCACGCCCAGGACCAACACGAATACCATTATTTTTAGCCCAGTTAATGAAGTCAGCGACCACCAAGAAGTAGCCCGGGAACCCCATCTTTGAGATGACTTCTACTTCGTATTCTGCTTGTCGGCGCACATCATCGGGTACGCCTTTGGGGAAGCGGAAGTGTAGCCCTTTTTCGACTTCTTTAACGAACCACGATTCTTCGTTCTCTCCCTCGGGAGTAGGGAATGCGGGCATATAGTTTGCTTTTGTGTTGAACTCTACGTTACAACGTTCAGCAATTTCTAGGGTATTATCGCAAGCTTCAGGGAAGTCACGATAGAGTTCTCGCATTTCTTCTGGAGATTTAAGGTAGAAGTTTGAAGCGTCGAACTTAAAACGTTTAGGGTCTTGCAGCGTGGTGCCAGATTGTACGCAGAGCAACGCCGCGTGCGCTTGAGCGTCGTGTTCATGAGTGTAGTGCAAATCGTTGGTAGCCACGAGTGGAAGCTTTAAATCTCGAGCGAGACGCATCAAATCTTCAACAACAACTTTTTCGATGCCGATGCCGTGATCCATAAGCTCACAATAGTAATTCTCAGCACCGAGAATATCTCGAAAATCGGAGGCAGCTTGAAGAGCTTCTTGATATTGTCCAAGACGTAGGCGGGTCTGAACTTCTCCAGAGGGGCACCCTGTTGTCCCAATCAGCCCTTTACCATAAGTTTGCAGAAGTTCACGGTCCATACGAGGCTTATAAAAGTGGCCTTCAAGAGATGCCAAAGAGGACGCTCTAAAGAGATTATGCATACCTTGAGTGGTTTCTGCCCACAAGGTCATATGGGTATATGCACCACCACCAGAAACGTCACCGTATTCAGAGATATTTGGTTCACCCCAACGTACACGGCTACGGTCTGTCCGGTGAGTACCAGGGGTGACGTACGCTTCAAGGCCAATAATGGGTTTAACGCCGGCATCATTTGCTTTTTGCCAAAAGTCAAAAGCCCCAAAGAGAAAACCGTGGTCTGTCGTTGCCATGGCATCCATATTCAGCTCTTTAGCACGGCTAAAGAGTTCGGTCAGGCGCGCTGCACCATCGAGCATAGAATACTCGGTGTGTACGTGTAGATGAGTAAAACCTTTACCGCTCACGTTGTTCTTCTTTCCTCTAGCTTCGATGGTTTATTCTCTTGGAGTAGTCCTAGAACGTTCCTTCTCTTAACGACTCTAAAGCATACTCAAGGTCTTGAGGGTATTCGCTGGTGAATGTCATGTTCTTGCCACTGACCGGATGCTCAAACTCAAGGATATGGGCATGTAGCCATTGGCGAGTAAGCCCTAAATGTGCGCTCAACGAGGGATCTGCGCCGTAGGTCAGGTCTCCGCAACAAGGGTGGTTCAACGCTGAAAAGTGGACACGAATCTGGTGGGTGCGCCCTGTCTCTAAATGTACCTTGACCAAACTCGCACGGCCAAAAGCTTCTAGCACCTGATAGTGAGTAATAGAGTCACGGCCACCTTCAACCACCGCAAAACGCCATTCGTGGCCAGGATGCCTCCCAATAGGAGCGTCAATAGTACCCTCTAATGGATCTGGTATGCCTTGAACTAAGGTGTGGTAGAGCTTTGTGACCGTACGTTCTTTGAAGGCACGTTTGAGAAAACTATATGAATGCTCATTTTTTGCTACCACCATAACACCAGATGTTCCAACATCTAAACGATGGACGATACCTCGTCGTTCAGCAGCTCCAGAAGTTGAGATGCTCACGCCTAATCCCATTAAAGCACTAAGCACGGTAGGCCCGTGCCACCCTGGAGAGGGATGAGCTGCTACCCCAGCAGGTTTATCGATGACGACAATATCTTCATCCTCATAAAGAATAGAAAAACCGTCGACAAGCTGTGGGGTAATATCGCTTAGATCTCGAGGTGCTGGCGCGTCGACCTGTATCTGGTCCCCCAGCGAAAGCTTATAGCTTTTAGCAACTTTGACTCTACGTCCAGAGGCATCAAACACCTGAACATCACCGTTTTTAATCCAAGTTGCAGCTAGAGTCCTTGCCACATCAAGGCTTTCAGATAAAGCAGCGTCAAGACGTAAACCGGCAAACTCTTTAACAACACTCTGGTATGTAATTCTTTGACTCATACGTTGGTTTCGTGACTTTCCTGATCGGTGTTATGTGGGTTCTTCTTCTGAGAATATTCGTACGTTCCGTCAAGACGAACAGAACGAAAATTCTGAAATACAATCAGTGCCATGGCGATGCAGATGCACGAATCAGCGACATTAAAGATGGCAAAGTTTCCGATAGAAATAAAATCTACAACATGTCCAATACCAAATCCTGGCGGGCGAAGAAGCCTATCGGTCAGGTTCCCCAATACGCCACCTAACAATAGTGCTAAGGAGAAAATCCATAGTGTTGATCGTGCTTGGACAAGGCACCATAAGCATATCAGGACGGCAGCTACCATGATGAGGGTAAAAACTAGGGTGTAGCTGGTCCCCAGAGAGAACGCTGCACCAGAGTTAAGAATGTAATACCAACGAAGGAGTCCGGGAATAACTGGAATCTTTTCCCCCAGCGTCATGGTGGTTTCAACGAGATATTTAGTGCCTTGATCTGCTCCGTAAGCAATCAGCACTGTCAGGAATGCTGTCAGTAGTTTGGGGAAGACAGATAAGGTGTGCGCAGATGGATTGGAGTCAGCCGAGTATGAATTCTGCGCATGATGCGTGTGTTCTTCAGACATCCGGTGTTCTTTCCCATCTGCTACAAGTTCTCAAAATGGTTGGTGTGGAGCTTATCCTTATCGGTATCACCGGTTCAAGGTCAGCTCTCATCACTATTTTATATAAACGGACGGGATAGTGAGGCATCATGATGATGCTTCCCACTATCCCGTCAAAAGCTCTAATCTAAGATTTTAGCGCATAAAGGAGCTACCGGTAGGAGTAACTGTTGAGTCAAGTTTGCTCTCAACAGAAGGAGCACTCTCCAAATCCTGAAGTTGCTCTTCGATGTACTTTCGCATACCTTCACGGTATTTCTTCTCGAATCCGCGCAGTTTCTCGACAGTAGCTTCAAGGTTAACTTTATTCTGTTCGAGCTCACCCAGAACTTTGGAACGCTCTTCTTGAGCAGAAGTTAGCAGTCGTGCAGACTCCTCACGTGCTTCAGCAATGAGACGTTCACGCTCTGTCTCACCTTGGAAGACGTAATCATCGTGAAGTTTCTGAGCCATAGCAAGCAATCCAGCCGCACTATTCGTACCCACGCCGAGACCACCACCAGCATTTTCTGCTGCGTCGGTAGCTTCGGGGTCTGTGCTTGCAGCAGGCTGAGGTTCTGCAACTGCTGCAGCAGCAACAGGGGCGTTCTGTTCTTCAGCAGAAGCAACAGCAGAGCCACTTTGAGCTTCTACCTGCTCCAGTTCCTCTTGAGCCTGAGACAAACGACTCTCGACTTCTTCAAGGTTTCGTTTGAGAGTTGCGTTCTCGCTATTGAGACGACGCAATTCAACAACAATTTCGTCAAGGAAGTCGTCGACTTCCTCAGGGTTGTACCCCTCTTTAAATTTGGTTGCCTGGAACCGTTTGTTAATGACGGCTTCTGGTGTAAGTGCCACTAAATATTCACCTCTAAATTCAAGCTTTTGCTGGACTCCCCGACGCAGCGGTGCATCATCCCTAAAACACCGCTACTCTCTGAACATTCTTCCTAGTTTTTTAAACTCAGCAACTAGGATACACGTGAGTTCACGTAAAGTTGCCGTTTTATCGTGGAAAATTCTTCAATTATCCCCAAAAATATGAGAACTATTGTTTTGTACACGACACTCTATCTGCGTTGCACCGTCGTTGGTCTCCGATATTAACGTAGAAGAATCTCGAGCTGAAAACTACCCACCATAAAACATTCCTTGTACTAGATTACTACTCTTATGCCTCAATCAGCTCATCTGCAAAGAGTTTGGTTTAAGAAAACATAAAGATTAATCGGAAAAGGAAGTTATTGATAATCATAATCGCAAAGATAAGAATCAAGAATCCCAAATCTAAGGACATGCCACCCACGCGTAGCGGAGGAACAAGCCGACGCAAAGCCTTCAGTGGAGGGTCCGTTATCGCATACACCGCAGAGGCTACGATAAGGAACACGCCTTGAGGTTTCCAAAAACGTGAAAACATCTGCACCCAGTCAAACACCAAACGTAAAAGCAATGCAAAGTACAGGATGAAGACAAGGATGCTCAGTAAAGCTAAAAGGTAACCAACCATGTGTTTTAGCCTTGGGTAAAGAAGTCGAGAGATTCGCTATCAATCGCCACAGGAACTTCAGTAGCTTTGGAACCGGCAACTTCAACATTTGACGGAGTCAGAAGAAATACTTTTTCGGTTACCCGTTCTAGGCTGCCTTCTAAAGCAAAAGTTAGACCTGCACAAAAATCGATGAGGCGTTTCGCATCAGATTCTGTCATCTCAGTAACATTCATGATAACAGGGATGTTACTACGATAGGTTTCGCCAATGGTCTTAGCGTCGTTATAGGAGCGGGGGTGAACGGTGGTGATGAGGCGCAATTCTTCTTCGCTTTCGTCATTAGGTTGAGTACGCTGAGGAGTACGGCCCACAGCGTTTGAGGATACAAAAGATTTTTCAGTTTTTTGTTCTGAAGGTGTCATATTGTACGTTGGTTCGTACTTTTGTTCAGCTTTCTCTTCATCAGCAAGATATGGGTCTTCTCGCTGGTCAGATACCAAATCATGAGACATGACTCTAGACGCATCCTCTTCTACAGGATACTGGTCGTACTCATCATCAGGGAAATTATAAAGAACATCACGGTTCTGACGGTAGTCATCGTCATACTCTTCTGCATAATCGTCAAAATCATCGTAACGATCTCGTACGCGATCTCGCGCAGGTTCTGCCTGTTCCCCTAAACCAAGGAATGACATCGCCTGATGAAATGTACGCCCTGCCATTTTTCACTCCATCTATAACATCACCGGTTTTAAATAAAGACTCAAAATCCGGCATAGTTGCTTCTTCAATGTTTCACAGTATCAATTCTAGAGTTCTTTAGGGTAGGAAAACGCGCCTAAGAAAGAAAAAGAGAACAATAAACCAACGTGGTTTTTAGTCACTTAAGGACGTGCACCCATAATCTCTGAGCCAACACGAACCCTCGTTGACCCCCAACGAATAGCTTCTTCAAGGTCACTACTCATCCCAGCAGAAATTTCCCGAGCCTGAGGAAAAAACTCTTGCAGCTTCTGAGAAATACCATAAAGTTTCTCAAAACTTTTCTCAGCATCTCCGCCCAAAGGAGCAACTGCCATCACTCCAGAACACGAGAGCCCCTCACATTGTTCAAGACGCTCAGCGATACGAAATATCTCATCACCAGTAGCGCCTCCACGCGAGGAACTATCATCTGCTTCAGACAATAAATTGACTTGTACAAAGCACGATAAAGGACCGGAGACTAAGGATTCTCCCCCATTCTGTTCACATTGAATTTTGGCTTTGTTTAAAGCCTCTACCAAGGAAATCCTGTCAACAGAATGCACTTCATGCGCATAACGAACAACAGACTTCGCTTTATTGCGCTGTAGCTGCCCGATAAAAGACCATCTCAAAGAATCATGCGAATCTAGCATCGGTTCAAGCGTACGAGCTTTCTCATGAGCTTCTTGATCACGGTTCTCACCCACAGAGCGAACCCCCGCATGATAAAGAGCTAAGATATCTTCAGCAGGAAAGAATTTTGTTACAACAGTGAGTTCGACTTTGTGACTTTGAGCAGTTCGGGAGCCAGAATAATCCTGCTCGGCACAGCGGATACGTTCTTGAACACGCATCAGGTTGCTCTTTAACTCTTCTGCACGTTGCATGCTATAGGTTAACACTAGTACCTCTTTCCCTAAGATTTTCAACCCATACAAGACCTGCAAAACGACCTTGAGGTTCACCCCTACGATGAGAGAACAAATGCTGGTTTTCAAAGGTACAACAAGCCATAGATGTGTCAATTTTTATCTCATACGGCAGTTGTCGAAGAGCTTGTTCAGCACCAGCAGGCAAGTCTAAAGCCGTCGTGCCCCAACGAGTCTGAGATCGAACAGCTGAAAGAATTTGAGTAGACTCTTCCTGCATCTTTTCGGGAACTTCATAACATTCACCGCAGATGGATGGGCCTATCCATGCAGTAATTTTTTCTGCTCCTCGGCGCACTAATGATTCCACAGTCTGTTGCAAGACGCCGTCAAGTAGTCCTCTCCGCCCTGCATGTGCAACCGCAGTCAACGGAAAATATGTGGCAGAACATTCAGCAGTAAAAATCACGGGGATACAGTCAGCAACCATAATGGCCAGAGGTTTTCCTTGGGCGGATATCACGGCATCTGCTTGAGGCGCATCAGTAAGGAGGGACTGTGCATACATCAGACGTTCTTGTTCATGGTAAGAATGAGGCATTACCGGTTGAAGATACTGTGTATCAGCGTCGACGATGTCAACACCATGAACCTGATTTACATACGTAAATTGTTCTGAGCCGAGGTTTAAAGACTGTTCAAGGTGTTCACGGTTCTTGAGAACATCTAAAAAATTTTGCCCTACGTGCAACCCTAGATTTCCTGCTGAAGCAGAGCTAAAAGCAATATGGACAGGACGGTCGTGCAATGTTTCAATCGTATGTGCTGCCAGAGGTGAACTCATGGTGTCCTCCAGAAAAAAGAGTGGATATAAAAAGAGCAAAGCTCTTGGCTATAGATACGGTGAGGTTTCTACGCCAAGAGCTTTGCTCTTTTAGATGATTATTTGAGGAAGTCAGGGACGTCCAAAGAATCTTTACGAGGAGCTTCTTCAACAACTGGTGGAAGATCTACATCAAAACCAGCGTTGTGAGGCACGTCGTTACCCTGTGACTGCCAAGAGTTTGCTGCAGGCGCTTGAGAAGGCTGAGCTTTAGCAGTTGCACCAAAAGGTGAGCTCTGCTGTGCAGACTGCTGAACGGATGAGCTATTTCCGTTAGCGTTTGTCTCAGGGTTGACAGAATCAAAGCCAGCTGCAATGACGGTCACACGAGCTTCATCACCGAGTGCATCATCAATAACAGCACCAAAGATGATGTTCGCATCGGGGTGTGCAACTTCCTGAACGAGGCGAGCAGCTTCATTGATTTCGAAGAGACCCAAATCTGAGCCACCCTGGATAGAGAGAAGAACACCGTGTGCACCATCGATAGATGCTTCAAGAAGAGGTGAAGCAATAGCGAGCTCTGCAGCTTTAACAGCGCGGTCTTCACCAGAAGCTGAGCCGATACCCATCAATGCAGAACCTGCTCCTTGCATCACAGACTTGACGTCTGCGAAGTCAAGGTTAATCAAGCCGGGTGTGGTGATGAGGTCGGTAATGCCCTGAACACCAGAGAGAAGCACCTGATCTGCAGATTTGAAGGCGTCTAGCATTGAGACGTTACGATCTGAGATAGAGAGCAAGCGGTCGTTAGGAATAACAATCAAGGTATCAACTTCATCACGCAAAGCTGCGATACCGGTTTCCGCTTGGTTAGAACGACGACGACCTTCAAAGGTGAAGGGGCGTGTTACAACACCAATGGTCAACGCACCCAAAGAACGTGCAATACGAGCAACGACAGGAGCGCCACCGGTACCGGTGCCACCACCTTCACCGGCAGTCACAAACACCATGTCTGCGCCTTTGAGGACCTCTTCGATTTCTTGCTCGTGGTCTTCTGCTGCCTGACGTCCAACCTCGGGGTTAGCGCCTGCACCAAGACCGCGTGTTAGCTCGCGACCAACGTCGAGCTTAACGTCTGCATCAGACATCAACAGCGCTTGTGCGTCAGTATTAATTGCGATGAACTCGACACCGCGAAGACCAACCTCAATCATGCGGTTGACAGCGTTGACACCGCCGCCGCCGATACCGACGACTTTAATGACTGCTAGGTAGTTCTGGGGGGTATTTGCGTCCATGAAGTCCCTCTAACGATTTTAGGAATTATTGATGAATAAATACCAAACCTTCAACTTTATATTGAATGACATTTATTCGATTTATGTGTATTTCAACTAGAAGAGTACCAACACTACGGAGGTTCTGTCGCTTTACATCTCAAAAAAACAGGATATTTTCTCGAAAAAGTAAGAATTGCACCCGAAGTTCAACTTTAAGTTGAACTATCGAGTCGTAGGAACCAAGGGGCTTGAGACATCAAAGACCTTAATCTGCTGATCCTCACCCAAAGCCTTCATAAGTTCAATAAGAACTTTAGCTTTAAGGTCACTGTCTGCTGTTGTCCCCCACAAAACCTGACGATCATCACCCATCATCAATGTAATCGTCGATGTAGAATCAGCTTTCGCCTCAGTCACCATAGACAACAAATCACGAGGCAAAGATTCAAGAACCCGAGTCACCGTTTTAAACTGTGGGGTATTCACAATAGCGCCACCACCAGCAATCAAAGGAACACCACTAGCCTCTAAAGAATCAACGCGAGAAAGCATCACGCCATCACTATCGACTAAAACAAACTCTGAGCCATCGCGAATCGCAGCCACCGGAATACGTTCATGTAGAGTAACAATCAGTTCGTGGGGAGCCCGAGCAGAAATAGAAACACCTCGAAGAATCTGTTGATGACCAATCAAATCAGACACCTCTTGATCACTCACACGAGTTAAAGGAACACCCTCTAAGCCACGTAATTTCTCCTCAACTGACGAACTCGACAACAAAGAAGCACCCTGCACAGTAATCGTTTTAATAGCCAAAAGCGGAGAGTAAAAAACTACACCAACGAATATCGCAGCAATGACCAGAAGACCTAAGAAGGTATAAATCCAGCGTTTAACTGACTCACGAGAAAAAGACCACACGCCAGATGACGAAGAGGAGGATGCCGCAGTATGAACAGCAGAACTGCTCTGTTGCCCTGTAGAAGAGCCTTTCGCCGCAGCGCGATTAGAACGCCATTGAGCAAAACGCCGAGAGTTCGCACTGACCAAAGAATCATCTTCTACAGGCTTCACCTTAGAAGAGTTAATACGAACGACAGGAGCGTCATTCGACGGCTGTCCATCCTTCAAAGTCGAAAGCTGTTCACGATCTTCAGACATACCTATACTTTCGCGCGTTTCGATAGACGCTCAACCAGTTCTGAACCATAAGCTGTTACGTCCCCGGCACCTACCGTCATGATGACGTCGCCAGGGCGAGCTTGAGAAATCATCTTCTCTAAAGCCTCCTCAGGCTGAGCATAATGTACCTCAGAGAAACCCGCCTCAGTAATCAACGCGCTAGTAACACCCTCGATAGGAAGCTCACGAGCCGGATAAATATCCAAAACATACGAGCGGTCTGCAGTCGATAAAGCCTGAGCAAACTCCTGAGCAAACTCCTGAGTGCGAGAAAAAAGATGCGGTTGGAACAACACATAGAGATTATGCCCAGCAGCAACTGTCCGTCCTGCTTCTAGTGCACGAAAAACCTCCGTGGGATGATGCGCATAGTCATCAAAAACTCTAATATCGTTGACAACTCCACGCAGGGTAAAACGACGGTCAGTGCCCTGAAATTGGGTCACTGCTTTGAGACTAGACTCAGCCTCATAACCGGCCAAAACACCGCAAATAAAAGCAGCTAAACCATTTAACTGATTATGTTTACCCGGAACATTGAGCACCAGCTGTCCGGCACCTTGTACGTTTTGCTCCCCTACCATAAAATCCCATGTCACGTGTGAAGAGCAAACGATACCGTCACTGGTAGTTTCGGAAAGACGCACGTGAGCATCTTCAGCCTCACCATAAGTAATCACAGAATAACCGGCTTCACGCGTACATGATGCTAAATCCCGAGCACCTGCATCATCGATACAAGCGATAAGAACACCATCCTCAGGCATCGAAGCAACGAACCGTGCAAAAGCTTCATACACTTTATCTGCTGTTCCATAAAAATCAATGTGGTCAGGTTCAACATTTGTTACCACAGCAATTTGAGGACGATAGCGCACAAAAGAGCCATCAGATTCATCAGCTTCAGCAACAAACCAAGAGCCCTGCTGGTTAGAGCTCAAATGAGCATTCGTACCGTAACCGGCAATCGTGGATCCAACAGCAAAAGAAGGGTCAGCGCCCAAAGCGCCCAGCGTTACAGAAATCATCGAGCTAGTCGTCGTTTTCCCATGAGTTCCAGCTACTGCAACAACTTCAGAAGTACCCATCGTTGCCGCTAAAGCCTCAGAACGGTGAAGTACACGAAGCCCTAGCTCCCGAGCTTTTACAAGTTCTGGATTATCAGCCATAATCGCCGTAGACACCACAACGGTATCAACATTCACAACGTTCTCAGCTGCTTGCGGAGTAAAAATCTCAATACCAAGTTCTCGTAAACTGTCCGTAACCGAAGACTCAGCACGGTCAGATCCAGAAACGCTCACCCCAGCCTGAACCATCAAACGGGCAATTGCAGACATACCGGCTCCGCCGATACCCACAAAGTGAACTTTTCCTAAAGAATCCAGCGATAAACGTTCTGGGAAAGGAGGAGTTAACGGATGTGGAAGATCTAGCTGAAGGTTCATCAAATTGTTAGTCATGCTTTACCGCCTTTAGTACTTCAGTTGCCATCGTAGAAGCCGCATTACGGATTCCTTGAGCATAGGATTTTTCTGACATGTCACGGAGTTTATTCGCATCTGCCAATAAAGCAGGAATATGCTCAACAAACCATTGAGTAGTAAACTCTGCATCTTTGACAAGGACTCCGGCACCGGATTGAATCAAAGAACGAGCGTTAAACTCTTGCTCCCCATTGCCAATAGGCAACGGAACAAAAACAGCGGGAACACCTACAGCAGCGACTTCGCTCACGGTAGCTGCTCCTGAACGAACAACTAAAAGATCCGCAGCAGCATACACATCTTCCATGCTGGTAATAAACTCTCGTTGCACATAACGTGGTGCTTCGAACAACATACCGTCAGGGGTTTTTATTGACTTGTCACGCCCTGTAATATGCAAGATCTGAAAATTCCACTGAGGCAATTCAGAAAGAATACCCTCAACAGTATCGTTTAGGCTCTTAGCTCCCAAAGAACCGCCCGTGACCACTAACGTTGGCAGTGACGGGTCAAGTCCTAAACGCTTTCGAGCGTCTTCTCGTAAGGATTCACGATCTAAAGACTCAATATTCTCACGCATTGGCATACCGACATGTTGCGCTTGAGCAATTTTGGTATCAGGAAAAGCTGTTCCAACAAAAGCAGCTCTCTTCGCTCCAAAAACATTCGCCATTCCTGGTTTTGCGTTAGCCTCATGAATCACGACAGGAACAGAAAGCATTTGAGCAGCAATATACATCGGAGGACACACATATCCGCCAACACCAACCACAACATCAGCCCCCGAAGACATCAGAATCTGACGGGCCTTTTGCACGCCCTGCATAAACTTTACGGGGAACTTCACCGCTGCCAGATTAGGCCTACGAGGAAAAGGAGCACGAGAAATAAAAGCTATCTCATACCCAGCTTGAGGAACGATGTCTGCTTCCAGTCCATCCTCTGTACCGACCATAAGAATTTTTGCGTCAGGTGATTGGCGAGTAACTTCTCGAGCAATAGCCAACATAGGGTTGATATGCCCGGCGGTTCCGCCACCTGCCAAAACAATGGAGGGGCTTATCGTCATGGGTTAAGTCTCCGTTCAATTTGTATGAACTTCAATTCTACGCCGGATCCTCTCACAACCCAAAGATTATTCTTCTCGACGAGTTCTACGGCGAGCTCCTTGAGCAGAACCCTGACGATGATTATTCGTACGTGAAGTCCGTCGTGATGCTTCAAATTCATTTCTACGATCTACGTGAGAACCCCGCTGAGCCCTATGCGATTGTTGTCTGAGATGGAACTGTTCGGACCTATCTCGACGTTGAGGATGCCGGTCTGCCCCACGACTAGCACCAGAGGTTCCTTGACCCACAGGTTTTTCTCGTTGTTCTCGAGACACACGAGGATTGCTCCCCCGACGAGAAGGCTCACCTTGAGGACGTCTCCGTTGAGAGGCCAAAGCCTCCTGGTAGCGACGAGGTTGAGAGCGTTGCGCAGAAGATCGTGAAGGATATTTTGAACCCTGAGGTGACGATGTTGAGACCGCCGCCGGCCCTAAGCCAAAGAAACCTAGTACAGATATAGATTTCTCATAGCGTTCAGTAAAAGGAGCTAACGGTTGGCGAAGACGTCGTTCTTCATCCCGAACGATTCTTCCCAGACGTGCACGACGGCGAGCATCCTTCTCATGAGATTTGGTAGAGAAGAGTTGCTCATTACCCGCTGTAATCGAAAGTAACGGGCTCTGCCGGGCAAAAGCGATAAGTATGCCCACCGCCAAAAGTGAGGTCACCAGTGACGAGCCACCATACGAGATAAAAGGTAGCGGAATACCGATCACGGGGAGGATTCCCGTCACCATAGCAATATTAATAGTTGCTTGGCTTACCAGCCATAGCATAATTCCGCCCGTAGCAAGAATGACGAAACGATCAGCACTACGGAGCATGATACGGACACAGCAGTAAATAAGCCCAAGATATAGAACGATGATCAATAAGGTGCCGACCAGTCCAAGCTCTTCACCAATGACCGCAAAAATATAGTCGTTATGAGCTTCGGGAAGATAATTGTATTTCTGGCGTGAACGGCCTAAGCCGACACCCCAAAAACCGCCCGTTGTCAAAGCTGCCAAACCTGCATCAGACTGATCACAAATTGAGCCTTGGCACTTACCAAAAAGCCCTAAAATACGTTGTAAACGGTTTGAACTCACCAATACTGAAGCAACACCGGAAACAGCAAAAATACCTAGAAGAGTAGCAAAAGACTTGGAAGTAATTCCTGAGAACCACAACATTCCTAAGAAAATAATGGCATAAACAATAACGGTACCGATATCTTTACCTAAGGTAATTGCACCGATAAGAGGCAACCCCCAAAGCACTTTCAAAGGAAAAGGAGATTTAGAATCTTCCGGAGAAAGTCTACGCTGGGATAAGACCCACGCCATCCAGATAACAAAAACAATCTTTGCCAGCTCAGACGGCTGAATTTGAATAAAACCGATATTCAACCAGTTGCGGTTACCACCAATTTCTTTACCAAATTGAGAGGTAAAAAGCTGAATGATTGTCATAATGGCAAGCAAAATATGCAGTATCCAGCCACGACGATAGAGCGTTACTGGTAAGTAAGAGAAAATACTCAAAGCAACGAAGCCAATCACCCCAAAAAGAGCTTGGCGTACCGCTTGGCTAAAAGGTGAAAGTTGAGCAGCAATAGCTTCAACGCTAGAAGCTGAAAGTACCATCATGATGCCAAAGAGTGTTAATCCCACGGCAATCAAAAAAAGCAATAATGCTACGTCACTAATTGAAGAGTTCTCAGCACGTCCACGAACACCCACGTACCAAGAAACTAAACGGTCACGAAAGCTCCTATGAGTGTGCTCTGATAAAGGTTCTGAGGCACCAGAAGAGTGTTCTGGGGTTGTCGTGCTCAAACTATTGTCCCTTCACCTAGCAGTTAACAATCGCTAGGGTTAGTGTTTTCACCTCCGGTTGAGGAAGAAGTGATGTCTTCTTACAAGAACCGGTTTTATTCGTCCTCTGTTGAGCTAAGTTTCTCTACCAGTTGCGTAACGGCCTCAATAAAACAGTCGCCACGGTCTGCATACGACTTAAATTGGTCCATTGAAGCAGCAGCAGGAGCCATGAGCACAGTGTCTTTTTCTGAAGCTAATTCATAAGCTTGAGCAACAGCACGAGACATAATGTCAGCGCCACTAGCAGATTTTTCTAGCTCATCAGTGACATTATAAAGCGGAACGCTGGGAGCATGCTTTGACAAAGCCTCGCGTAAGGAGAGCGTATCTGTACCAATGAGAATCACAGCTTTGAGACGATGTACATGAGAACGTACTAGCTCCTCATAGTCAACACCTTTTGAGAGCCCTCCAGCAATCCAAAGGACTGAATCAAAAGAGCTCAGCGAAGCGTGTGCAGCATGAGGATTAGTAGCTTTTGAATCATTAACCCACAGTACCGAATGGGTGTGAGCTACCGGTTGAATACGATGAGCGCCAGGTTCGAAACTCTTTAAACCGCGTTTAATATCTTGTGGAAGAACGCCAGCAGCACGGCATAAAGCAGCCGCTGCTAAAGCATTCTCAACAGTATGTTTGGTGGGAAGAGCACCAGTATCAGCAATTTCAGCAAGTTCTAAAGCCTCATGTTGACGGTTATCGGTAAACGCACGGTCTACCAATAATCCTTCAACAACGCCTAACATCGAAAGCGCCGGAGAATTTGCGTGGAAGCCGATAGCACGGCACCCTTCGAGAACATCGGCTTCTTCAACCATACGAATAATGTTCTGATGTTCAGCATGGAAAATACACGCCACCTGTGTATTTTCATAGATACGGGCCTTATCCGCAAGATAGTTCTCGTACCCTTCATGCCAATCAACGTGGTCTTCTGCAACGTTAAGCACTACAGAGGCAAGAGGAGACATTGAATGCGACCAATGCAATTGGAAACTAGACAGTTCCACCGCAAAATAATCGTATTCGACAGGATCTCTCAAGGCATCGAGAATAGGTGTTCCCACATTTCCCACAGCAACCGCACGGTACCCTGCCTGCTGAAGGATAGATTCCGTCATGCCCACCGTTGTTGTTTTACCGTTAGTTCCAGTAATACACAACCATTGTGGAGTTTTTCGTCCCTGACGAGTATTCAGACGCCAAGCAAGCTCCACATCACCCCATACCTGAATACCGTGTTCTTGAGCTTCAACGAACAACCCAAGGTTAGGGCGTAGCCCAGGGCTCGTGACAATAAGTTCAGGAAGCTGCCCGTTAACGAGAGGTAGATGATCCATCGCATCTTCAGATAAGAGCGCATCAGCTAGACCAACAATTTTAAGGGTCTGAACTTTTGAACGGTTTTCTTCAGTATCAGCATTATCAATCACTAATACCTCTGCGCCCAGTTCAATCAGAGTATCGGCAACAGAAAATCCTGAAACGCCAAGTCCAGCGACGACGACACGCAGACCTTTCCATGGTGCGTCCCAGCTCGTAAGGTTTTCAAGACGTGAAGATGAGTAGACGGGGTTCTCGTTGGTTGCACGCATAGTTCTAGTTTACTATCCCTCCGTGGCCAATCAGCCAGTCACCATAAAATACGCCAAGACCAAGCATGACAAAGACTCCAGCTATAATCCAAAAACGAATCACAACCTGAACTTCCGGCCATCCACCCAGCTCAAAATGATGTTGCAACGGAGTCATCCGGAAGATACGGTTACCTTTGGTTAGCCTAAAATAAGTTAGCTGCATTATAACGGTCACGGTAATCACGACAAATAGCCCTGCGAGGAGGACAAGAAGCAGCTCAGTTCTTGTCAAGATAGCGAAAGCGGCTAACGCCCCACCAAGCCCTAAGGCTCCGGTGTCTCCCATAAAGATTGAAGCCGGAGAGGTATTCCACCATAAGAATCCGACCAACGCACCGATAAGGGAAGCAGCAATCATCGCTAACTGTTGAGGATCACGAACTTCGTAGCAGACAGATTCGCCCGCTACACCGCTGCACAGGTGCTGGGTCTGCCACAGCGAAATCATCAGATATCCAGAAAACACCAGAATAGAAACACCAGTAGCTAAACCGTCTAAACCGTCGGTAAGGTTCACCGCATTACTCGTGCCGGTGATAATCAAATTGCCCCAAAGGATAAAAAGGAGTATTCCAATAATTGGGCCAAAGGTTAAGAAGTCAAACGCGGTGTCCCTCGTAATAGAAATCGCGCTAGAGGCTGGAGTGCGACCTTGAGCGTTTGGGAAGAGTAGAGCTAGACCGGTGAAGATAGTGCCTACAAGCCCTTGAAGAATAAATTTTTCACGAGGTTTAAGACCTTCAGACTGTTTCTGAGAAATCTTGCGTATATCGTCGATGAGTCCGATTCCTGCCATACCCAACATCAAGAATAAGGCCAATAGCGCGGAGGCAGAAGGTACCCACGAAGATTTGAAAAACACCGCGGTTATCACGAGCGATAGGAAGAATCCCAAAGCAGTTGCCAACATCATCACAAGCCCGCCCATAGTAGGGGTGCCCAGTTTCTTCTGATGCGATTCTGGACCTTCCTCACGGATGAATTGGCCATAACGATGACGGGTTAAATATTTGATGAGTATTGGAGTGCCGAAAATTGAAATCGTCAATCCAAAAGTTGCCGCTAAAAGAATGGGAATCATGCTGTGGTATCGCCTTCCGGCTTGTGTTGCACAAGAGTATTTTCGGTCATGTTCTGAATATCAAAATCTGAGTTTACCTGTTGCGAAGGCTCACCGGCGCTCAACCACTGTGTGGCGTTTGTGTCGCGTTCTTCACTGAGCAACTTCTCAACGGTAGCCACACGTTCTCCCAATTTTCCAAGACCGGCAGAGTGAGAGGATTTAAAGAGAAGAATATCTTCTGGCTGAGCTTCATGACGAATGAGTTGATAGGCCTCTTCTACAGTCGCAACCCACGTTGCCTCTTCTCCCCAGGAGCCTTCAAGGTGTGCTGCATTGTAAATAGGCTGAGCAATATCGCCGACAGCTACAATCTTCGAAATGTTCATCCGTACTGCGTAGCGTCCAAGTTTATCGTGTTCGGCAACAGAGACCTCACCCAGCTCAAGCATGGGCCCAAGAATAGCCCACGTCCGTCGCTGTTGAGTACGACCCAATTGAGCTAAGGCTCGTAAAGCTGCCACCATAGATTCGGGGTTTGCGTTATAAGCATCGTTAATGACGGTAATTCCATCGGGACGGTCCGTACGTTGCATACGCCAACGCGAAACAGCTTGAGAAGTATTAAGGACCTGTGCAATAGCCTCCGTAGAAATTCCTGCCTGATACGCAACACTAGCAGCAGCGAGAAGGTTGTATACGTGGTGCTCACCGATGAGTTGTGAACATACCTTATATGAGGAATGATCGGGGAAGACTAGAGTAAATTCTGGGCACCCATTGTTATTTGTTTGGACGTCTTGAGCGTATACACGCTCATAGTGTTGGTCTGTTTGCTGATTGTTTGTTCCGATACCAAAATAGGTGACGGGTGTTGTGGCTCGTGAGACCATTCGACGTACACGTTGGTCATCATCGTTGAGGCAAAGACTGAGTTTCACGCCTTCAGCAAGTTCGCCTTTAGTCTTTTCGATGTTGTCAACCCCACCAAATTCTCCAGCATGAGCTGTTCCAACTTTGAGGATGACTCCATAATCGGGGCGAACTATATTCGCTAAGTATTCGATATGGCCAAGACCGTCAGCTCCCATTTCAATCACTAAGTAACGGGTGTTCTCATCTGCTCGGAAAACAGTTAGAGGAACCCCAACTTCGCCGTTATAAGAACCAATCGGAGCGATGGTTTCCCCAGCTGTAGCGAAAATCTGAGCGAGAAGATCCTTGGTTGTGGTTTTACCGGCAGAACCGGTAATACCAACCACTGTTAGCTTAGATTTTTCACGCATCTTCTGAACACAGAATTCTGCTAAGCGACCCATTGCGAGCACCATGTCGTTTACCACAATCTGTGGGTATGGGGTACCGTCTTCTTGTTCAATGGGACGTTCAACTAATGCGAGGCTAGCACCGGTTTCAAAAGCAGCGGGAACGAATAGATGTCCGTCGGTCTGTTCTCCGGGCTTTGCAAGAAAGAGTGTGCTTTCTCGTACTTCACGAGAATCGGTTGTTGCAAAGTTGCACGTTATTTGTTGGGCAGCTTCAGTAGAGATTCCTTCTAAGCTACCGTCGGTTGCCTGAGCAATCTCTGTAGCGGTTAACGTAATCATATTGTGTTTATGCCTCCAACATTAGCTGATAGTCAGCAAGTACGCTGTACCCATAGCGGTTAAGTGCCCGAGCTACTTCTACCCTGTCGTCAAGTTCGATATCAACACCAGCAATATCTTGGGCTGTTTCATGTCCACGTCCAGCAATAAGGACAGAGTCCTGTTTGCCAGCTAGCGAAAAGGCATAATCGATTGCGTCAGCTCGAGGGGAAATGTTAAGTATCCGTTGTGCGCGGGCGCCAGATGCTTTTTCTTGTTCTGCGCCATCAACAACAGCTTGACGAATCGGTGTTGGGTCTTCGTCATGAGGGTCGTCGTCAGTGACGATGACAATATCTGCATATTGTGCAGCGATGCTACCCATAATGGGACGTTTTGTTTGGTCGCGGTTTCCGGTGGCACCAAAGACAATAATCACTCGCCCATTCTGTTCAGCAGGGTGTACCGCTTCTAGTGCTCGTTTGAGCGCGTCAGGGTTATGTGCGAAATCAACGATAGCGGTGGGGGCTTCTCCAATCAACTGCATACGTCCTGGAACGACGGGGGTGAGGGTTTGTGCGCATTGCAAAACTTGTTCTAGTTCTGTCGTATTATGGCCTGATTCATAAACCATGACGGCAGCTAATGATGCGTTAGAGACGTTGAAGTCTGCTGGTAATTGTGTTTGTAAGTTCAGTTGGGTTCCATCTGTGCGAACTACGGTAAAACGGTGTCCGATGCCGTGGCGTTCGACGTTGAGAAGTACCCAGTCTTGTGGGTTAAGCCCTGTCGGTGCATGTTCGTATCCTGCGCCGGCATTTGTGTAGAGTGCTACGACGTGGTCAGCTCCCATTGCTTGGCATGCTTGCTGGTAGATGTGTTCACCCCAAGCATCATCAACGGTAATAACGGCCCGAGCTGAACGTTCTGGGGTAAAAAGCTCTGCTTTAGATGCGCAGTAGCTTTCCATATCTCCGTGTAAATCGAGATGGTCTTGAGTCAGGTTAGTAAACCCTGATACGTCGTATCGGATGCCGTCGACACGTCGGTAGTCTAAGGCATGCGAAGAGACTTCCATTGAGGTCGCGCCAATGCCTCGTTCTCTCATTAAGGCAATAAGTGAGTGTACATGTGGGGATTCTGGCGTAGTCAGTTTTGAGGGGATAGATTCTTGTCCTGCAAGAATCTCGATAGTTCCGATAAGACCGGTTGTATTTCCAAGACTTTGCATTATGGAGTTCACCATATATGTTGTGGTGGTTTTTCCATTGGTTCCGGTAACAGCAAAGAGCGTCGGAGCGCTGCCGTCTTGAGGTTGAGATTGGTAGATGTAGCCAGATAATGGTCCGATGAGCTCGCGCAGTTCTTCGCATCGGATAACCCCTAATGTGAGCTCTTGAGCTGACAGATTTTTCGCTTTGAGGATTTCTAGACCTTGTGTATCAGTAAGTATCGCTGAAGCTCCTTGGTTGATTGCGGCTTCAACGAATTTTGCGCCATGAGTTTGAGCTCCGGGGATAGCGACGTAGAGGTCTCCTGATTGGACTTCACGGGAGTCCATTGTGATTCCAGTGATATGTGGTGTATCAGTGAGCAGCTGGGCGGGGTGTCCCACGTTTATTAGGTAATCAACCAATTCTTGTGCGGAGCGTCCGACGATATGTTGCGGTCGGAGGCTCTGAGCGGTTCCTTGACCGGTTGGTTCCTCAGTGCTCATAGTATTCTGCGCTTTCATAATATTCTTATTTTATAAGGTTGCTGGAATTTTCGTGAGTTAAAGACTCTTTTACCCTATCGAGTCTTGTTTTGATTCATCTTTTTCGGCAAATTTTTGGATTTCCACTGGTTCACTGGTTGAGTGCGGAACGTTATAAGTGCTCAGCACTTTTTCCATGATTTGCGAGAACTGTGTAGCAGCACCAGCAAGACCAACGTTATATGCGTTAGCATCTGGACGCTGAATCGTTACGCTGACCAAAAATTGTGGATTTTCTAGGGGTGCTACCCCCACAAAAGAGGTAGTGTACCCGTCGTACCCTGCTTTAGTTTCACTGGGTGCTTCTGCGGTACCAGTTTTTCCGCCCACTCGGTATCCTGCTACTTGGGCACCTTTTGCATTTTGTAGCACCACGTTTTCCATTAGGCTCAGGGTTTCTCGTGCTGCTTTTTCGGAGATGATTCTTTCTCCAGGCTCAATAGGCATCATTTCTTCGGTACCGTCGGCATCGATGATAGCGTCAACAATTCTTGGCTTCAGCTTGATACCTAAATTACCCACAGTTTGGTAAATCAAAGAGGTTTGTAGGGGTGTTTGAGCAACACCTTGGCCAAAGAGTACGGTGTATTGTTGGCGGACATCCCAGTCTTTCCAAGAGGCTACGATTCCTTGGTTTTCGCCGGTTAGCTCAATTCCCGTATATTCGCCCAAACCATATTTCTTAAGCCAGTCATAACGTTGTTCAGGAGTCATTTTCTTTCCCGCAAGAACAGTTCCGGTATTCATAGAGTCGGTAATGATGCCAGAGAATGTGCGTCTCTGGGGAGGATGTTCAAACGAGTCAGTAATGGTCTGCCCATCGATGACGAGTTCGGCAGGTACATCAAATACTGTTGTGGGTGTGACGAGGCCTCTATCAAGTAAGGCTGAGGCTGTAAGAATCTTTTCTGTTGAGCCAGGCTCTGTAGCTTGAGTGATGGCGCGGGGGTTCATGTCAGCGTAAGTGAATTTCTGTGACCCGGGGTCCATAGTACTGGAGTCTGCTAAAGCCAGAATTGAACCATCTGTTACGTTCATAACGACGGCGGTTGCCCATTCAGCTTTAAGTTCGTCGGCTCGTGCTTTTACAACTTGCTGGGCGAAGTATTGGATGTCTTGGTTGATGGTTAGACGCACATTTTTTCCGTTGACGGCGGGGATATTATGTTCGTCGCCAACGGGGATACGCACACCGGTTGCACTAATCTCGAAGCTACGTTCTCCATTTTTTCCGGCTAGAGTTTCGCCGTATACGCGTTCAATACCTACGGAGTTGTTTTGAAGTTCAATCTCATCTGAACCTTCAACTTTAGCTTCAACCATTTGAAAACGTCCAACAACGGAGCCACCTACTGCCCCATTAGGATAAAGGCGCTCAGAGGTAACTTTTCCGTACACAAATGTTGCGCCTAAGTCACTAACAGCGTTATAGACCTCCGGTGTAACGTTGTCTTTAACTACCGAATATTTTCTATCACCGTCAAGTGCAGCTTTAACGTCTGAGTCTGACATTTTTAACAAATCAGCCAGCTCATACACTAATTGGCTCGGAGTAACGAGTTCCGTCTCATTCTGGTCTTTACTGCCTTTAACGTAACGACGAAACGGCGCAACGGCACTCTGATCGACGACAACAGTGTAACGTTGAACGGTTCGAGCAAGAATATTCCCGTTAATATCAAGAATCTGACCTCTTAAGGCCGGAATTTCTTGCGTTCGAATTCTTCGCTCTTTAGCCTTTGCCGCAATACCGTTTGGGTCAAACCCTTGAAGATATAAGAGACGCGCACTGAAAAGACCTAAACCGGCGGTGCCGATTGCACTCGCTAAAAAGGCACGACGGCCGATTGCCCGACGTTCTGTCGGCCGTGAACTAGGTACGGGTTTCCTAGTTTCTTTTTCGTTCATCGCGTTTCCCTTAAACTCTCTCAACCTCTGGTCTTAGCACTACCATAACCGGCTAACACCATACCTATTCTTCCACAGCACTCTCAAGTTCACGCGACAAGTATTTGCCTACTTATAACACGTAGAATCTTTAAACCATCATCCTGCCTGAAAACAACATAGTTGAACCTCTATGACCGTGAGCGAAGGTGTCATATCCCAGTTATTAGTGGTTTGCATCTGGCGCAGAGGGATGAGGGGCAGGCTGTTGTGACGGCGAGGCAGAAGGAGGAGCATTTTCCTGCCGTTCATGCTGCTGACGCTGAGCTTTCTGCTCAGCTTCTTTCTTCTGACGTGCAGCTTCTTCTTTACGTTTCTGTTCTGCACGTTCTTTTTTGAGCTGTTCAGCAGCTCGTTCGCTAGCCTTAGCATACGCTTCGGTGTCATACAAGGCAGGTGGGCTAATCAGATTTTTACGATGGTCTTGACCTTCAACTTTTGCCGCAGGAACAGGAGTTCCGCTCAGCTGCCCTGTTTGCAAGTTCAGTGTTGTTGTCACGTCTGTTGCAACAAGCCCTAGTTGAGATGCACGCACCGCTAAATCTTGAGGTGCTTTATCGTACTCAATTTCTTGAACTAGCGCCTCATTTTTTTCAATCAGACTTTTTTCTTGCGCACGAAGATCGAGAAGTTCGTACTGTCCCTGCGCCGTGAGAATGTTAAGCCATAGGATAATTCCGAGGGCAAAAGGAATAGCAAGGAACCCGAGGATAATCAGCATTCTACGGTTCTTAGGCGCAGCACCTGGAACTAAAGCCGGCCGAGCTTTAGCAGAAGATACACTCACAGAATCAGAGACGAGCCGCAAATGTCGCTTTGACGAAGAATTTTTCATATTCTGCCCTCGACGAGGAAATTGAGGTTCAGCACTCATCTAACGCCCTCCTCCCTGATTCATCTTAACCTTTTCAGCAGCTCGTAATTTTGCACTAGCTGCCCTCGAATTTTCGCTAATTTCTTGTTCACTCGGCGGTTCTGCACCACGAGTAATAATTTTTAGCTCCGGTTTATGTTCTTCAAGCTCAACGGGAAAACCTTTAGGCGCACTAGAAGTCGCTTTTCGTACCATCGCTTTTTTAACAAGCTGATCTTCTAAACTGTGATAGCTCATCGCGACAAGACGCCCACCAAGATTTAGCGCATCGATAGCTGCTGGAATCGCTCGAGATAAAGCATCTAATTCATGGTTAACTTCGATACGCAAGGCTTGAAAAGTTCTTTTTGCAGGGTGCCCGCCCTGACGTTGAGCAGCGACAGGAACAGCACGTTGGATGGCGCTGACAAGCTCTCCTGTTGTTACTAAAGGTTGCTCTTGACGGGTTTTAACAATCTCTGAGGCAATACGTGAGGCGAATTTTTCTTCTCCCCAAGAACGAATGATACGACGTAGCTCTTCAACAGAATATTCATTCACGATACGCTCTGCAGTGAGTTCTTCAGTAGCGTCCATACGCATATCTAATGGTGCATCATAGGAATAAGCAAACCCGCGTTCGCGCTCATCTAGTTGCATAGAAGAAACACCAAGGTCGAAGAGCACACCATCAACAGAACTTAAGCCCAATGATGAAAGAACATCTGGAATTTCATCGTATACAGCGTGGATAGGTTTAAATCGTGAACCAAAGCGTTGGAGTCGCTCCCCCGCGATACGGTGAGCTTCAAGATCACGGTCAATACCAATAACGGTTAGTTTTGGGAAACGTTCAAGCATCGCTTCGGTATGCCCACCCATTCCTAACGTCCCGTCAATAGCATAAGCGTTATCACGGCTGATAGCAGGTGCAAGAAGCTCAAGGCAGCGGCCAAGCATAACGGGGATGTGCCTCTGATGGGCTTCTTTGCCGAGTGCGGCGCCGTCAGTCACTTTTGCTCCTTCACGTTATGACCTATAACGTTTTCATGATGTTGGTGGTTCGTTGAGGCGGTATCTTTAGGTGCTTATAAGATGAAACCTTCTAAAGCTTCTTCATCTGTTGCAGAAAACTCATGTTCCTTCGCTGCAAGGTATGTTTCCCATACTTGAGAATCCCAAATCTCAGCTCTGCTACCGGCACCGATAACAGTTAGTTCTTTCCCCAAACCTGCATACTCGCGCAGGTTCGTGGGAATAGTGACTCTTCCCTGTTTATCAGGTACTTCATCAGAAGCACCCGATAAGAACACACGAATATAGTCACGGGATTGTTTAGATGATATGGGAGCCATCCTCATCCGCTCATGAATTTGTTGAAACTCTTCTAGAGGGAAAACGTAGAGACAACGTTCTTGCCCTCGAGTTAACACGAGCCCATCAGCCAAGGAATCTCTAAAACGTGCAGGGAGGATAATTCTCCCCTTAGCGTCAAGACGAGGTGTATATGTTCCTAAAAACATTAGTACACCTCACATTTCCTTGGTTTCTTCATGCACTTAAAGGATGAAAACTACAACCATGTTGTTTCGCCTTACCCCACTTTACTCCACTTTCCTCCCCAGTCTACCCAAATACCCGCATTTCTCGATGTTTTTAAGAGTTTTCACATATCTTTTGCGACGACACCCAGGTAAGCAACAACAAAGCATCATTCCCCACTCCTACAACACCTCAACACATAAAAAACGGCGGTATGGTCACCCATACCGCCGTTTACTTCAAGAACCTAAGAAAAACTACAATCCACCGTTTTGACGTTTATCCCATTTCTCTTCTAAATCTTTCATAAAACGTGAGGTATTTTTTGAGGAAGAACGCACCTTTGAAGAAGAAGTCTTTACCGCAGCCTTAGAGGAATCTTTTAATGTCGCAACATAAACTCCAACACCGGTAATGACACAACCAAAAACACCAAGAAGAATAAGTTTTGTGCTGACACCAGCCAAGACAATACCAAGCCCAACAAGAGCAATCAAAACACCAAGAACTAAATGCCGAGCAGAATACGTCACAACAGAAGAAGTCTCAGAGGAAGACATGGAGCTTGCAAATTTTGGGTCTTCCGCGTTGAGCTGCTGTTCAAGCTGCGCTAGCAACTGTTGCTCACGTTCCGAAAGTGGCATATTGCTCCCCTGTCTTCATAATTATTGATGGGATACAAGAGACAAAGTATCTCTTTCTCAAACTCTCTCCTCATCATACAGAAGCATTATCTCCAGTGCTATGGATACACCAAGAATAATGAGGGTTATTTTCTTCTCACCCACATCCTACGATGTCTCATCTTTTTCTGAGAGAGAAGAATTCAATAATTTTGCGGGCATGATGCCCTTAACTCCGAAACGTTCATGGATTTGATCCATCATTTCTTCTGTTCGACGCCAGTTGTCTTCCCTTCCGAATGATGTTGAGCCAGAAAGAGAATTCTCGTACTGTGATTCTCGATCAAAGAGAGCGCCTTGAACACCAGTTTCTATATCGCGCAGGTTTTCTGCTCTTACACCAATCAGACGAATCCTTCGATGAGCAATACCGTTACTATCAAAGATAGAAAGCTCCCGCATTTTATCTAAAGCGACAGTATAAATTTTTTGCCCAGAGTTCGTACCTTCTGAAGAAGAGGTGGAACGAGTTACTGTATGAAAATCTGAGTATCGAATTTTAATGGAAATCGTTGATGCGTATTTACGAAGTTTGCGGAGTCGAACACCTAAAGATAAAGATATTTTCAGCAATTCCTGTTGTACCTGCTCGCACGATGAAACATCTTGATAAAAAGTGTGTTCTGCCCCCACTGACTTCTCTGGACGTTGAGGGATAACCTCGCGAGGGTCAAGACCTCGAGCAATATCATAAAGATGAGAGCCTGAACTCGCACCAAAACGTGAAATAAGGAAAGGACGGGAATAATCGCGCAGCTGGGATACAGTGTGCACACCAATATCAGCTAATAGCTGCTGTGTTTTAGCTCCAACTCCCCACAATTTTTCAACCGGCAGAGGATCCAGAAAATCTTGCACCTGATGAGGAGCAATAGCCCATAAACCATGAGGTTTACTTGCAGAAGAAGCCATCTTAGCAATAAATTTTGTAGGACCTATCCCCACCGAACAAGGTAAAGATAATTCACGCATGATTCTTTGCCGAATATGATGAGCAGTACCCACGGGGTGTCCCAAAGTACGAACGGTACCACTCAAGTCGACAAAGGCTTCGTCAATACTTATCTTTTCAACCAGCGAACTATAACTTTTCAGAATATTCATCATCTGATGAGAATAGTGGGCATAATCTGCGCTCGGCGCAAGAATAATAGCCTGCGGACATAACGATTTTGCCCTCAGAAGTGGCATTGCCGATCGGACACCATAAGCACGTGCAGAATATGAGGCAGAAAGCACCACAGAGCGAGCGCTTTCTTTCGCCACAATGACGGGTACATCCGTCGTATAGTTTCGATGAAGCAACTCAGCATTCACGAAAAAAGCGTCCATATCAAGGTGCATAATGATTCTTGAGGGTTTTTCTGTCATCAGAACACCACCTAAATAGAACATATATTCGATATAACGCTACTAAGAGCATATAACTTTTGACAGCTTCTAGGAATCAACACCCGGAGAGTTCTTGTATTACAGTAGATTTTCTTTCAAGACCTCCCCTAAAATGGGGAGAGTTTACTCCCCTCATGCTCAAGGATCACCATTGGCTCATAACGCTCCAAACCAGACGATTGCAGAACAGGTCCGTGTAGAACAAGAAGCTTACCTTCAAGCGGTAGAAGACCATATGCAAGCGTTTTTCACGAGCCAAGAACGGCTTCTTCACAAGATTTCTATTGAGTCGGTTGAACTTCTGAATGCTATCCGTAGGCTCTGCTCAGGAGGAAAGAGAATTCGTGCGCTCCTAAGCTATTGGGGTTATCGTGGCGCAGGTGCACACGATATCTCGAATGAAATTGTTAAAGCAGGCGTGGCCATCGAATTATTCCAAACGGCAGCGCTGATTCACGACGATATTATTGATCGTTCAGATACTCGACGTGGCGCACCATCAGTGCACCGCGGATTTGAATACGAGCATCAGAAGCAACAGTGGCTTACGTCTTCAGAAAATTATGGTACTTCTAGTGCCATTATTGCAGGAGATTTGTGTCTATCGTGGTCCGAGATGATGTTTAGTTCTATCGGAGACAAAGCATTATGGGGTTCTGAAGCTCGACATATCTTTGACCTCATGCGCACTGAAGTGATGGCAGGTCAGTACCTCGATATTTTCAACGAGGTAGTACCGTCAAGAGGTTACCAGCAGTCTTTGCAATATGCCCGCAATATTATCCGTTATAAATCTGCAAAATATTCATGTGAGCACCCGTTATCTTTAGGTGGAGCGCTCGCCTTGAACATTTCTTCGGATGAGTCGAGCTCCTTACTTGAGCAATACCGTTCTTTTGGGTTGCCATTGGGTGAAGGTTATCAGCTTCGAGACGATGTATTAGGTGTCTTTGGAGAGCCACAAGAGACAGGAAAACCTGCCGGTGACGATCTTAAAGAGGGAAAGCGGACGGTACTCATCGCTCTTGTCGAGAAGAACGCTCCTCGAGAACATTGGGAATTATTGAATTCTCAGTTGGGGAACCCCGAGCTGAATGACGATGAGATTTCTCAGCTACGAAAGATTATTACTGATTCTGGTGCGCTTGCAGAGGTCGAAAAAGACATCGAAAGTACCAGAAATGAAGTATTTTCAGCTTTAGAGAGTATGCAGATTGATGAGCTCACTCGCGTTGCTTTAGCTGGCATTGTGTCGAAGATGTTGCATCGACGCTCATAGGCTCTTATGTATCTGGGGGTCCTGTACGACGAGATGGAAAATGGTGGTGTAGCTATCATAGATTCTACGATAGCTACACCACCATATGATGTATCTGATGTTTTTTACACCGTAAGAGGCGTTACCAAGCTAACGCGCTAGCACGACGACGAATCTCGGTTTTCCGTCCTTGATGTAACGCATCAATAGGACGGCCAGGTAGGGATTCATCCTCAGTAAATAGCCATGTGATAGCTTCTTCGTCACTGAACCCAGCGTCTTGAAGAACGATTAACGTTCCTTTAAGAGATTCCAAAACGTGTTCTTCTCGGAAGAAGAATTCTGGGACTTTACGAATCTGAGTTTCTGGGTCGCGAAGAGCTAAAAGCGCACGTTCTGCGATAAGAGAGTGTACGCGAGTTACCTTAATATCAAGTAGCTCAGCGATATCGGGGATAGTGAGCCAATTGCCCACAAGGTCAAAAATCTGTGCAGTAGTTTTTTCTTCAGTCACAGTTAATGAGTCTGCCAGATATTGAGAAATTTTTCCGTGCTTTAGAGCACCTCAAAGGATTTTATTCGCTAAGAATGAAGATATTTTCACCCTATCGACAGTTTTGAGCCTAGTAGTATAGCTACATGAGTAAATCACGTTCTGACGCATGGCTCACTGGAAAAACTTTTGGCCAACGCTATCAACTCGGCAAAAAAATCGGCGAAGGGGGTATGGCAGAGGTTTATTATGCTACGGACGTGTTCTCTCATAATCCTGTGGCTATTAAGGTTTTGTCTGCTCGTTTTTGTTCAGATATTTCACAGCAGCAAAAATTTTTTAGAGAAGAACGTTCTCTTCGCAATATATCTCATGAGCATGTCGTGGGTGTTATTGATTCTGGTGTTCAAGAGGAACAAGGCTATCAGCTGATGTTTCTTGTTCTTGATTATGTGCACGGTTGCACATTGCAAGATTTGTTAAACCATCGTAAGGTTCTCACACCAGCAGAAATGTTTGAGATTATTCTGCCAGTAGTTGAGGGTCTTTCTGAGGTCCATGCACACGATTTGATTCACCGTGACCTCAAACCAAGCAATATTCTTCTCTCTGCAGATTATCGAGACATTAAACTGACAGATTTTGGTTTGACCCGACGTGCTGACCAGACGTGGACAGGTGAGCTGATGGGCACGCCGTCATTTGTTGCCCCAGAGATTGTCACGCCCGGAGCTGAGGTGGGAGTACAAGCAGATATTTTCTCTCTGGGGATTATCATGTACCGTACGCTCAGCGGCAGACTTCCCTTCGCAGAGTGTTCAGATGATCAGCAGGTTATCTACCATAATGTGAAGACGGAACTACCAGACATCAATAAATATGCTCCGCAACTTGATCAGAGCATTTCAGGAATCATCAAATGGTGTACGCGTAAACCGGCGAGAGCGCGCCCGTCTCACGCTACCGAGCTTTTTGAAATTCTCCAACAGGTTCATTCAGATTTATCACCTGATGCGTTGAACTATAGACAGACAGATGATGCACTTCCGAGCAGAAGTCTCTGGGAGGACGTTGCACAGCTGACGGCGGCAGGTCAACCTTTGGAAGAATCGCAGAACCTTATCTTTACTGCTTTTAAAGAAGTCGATAAAAACTTAAAGTTCGCAGACTCTCGCACGTTCGAAGACGCCAAGTCAGAAAATACTTATTATTCTGATAGTTCAGTACGAGACACAACAGCAGAAAATTCCGACGATACGTCCGCCCTAAGCGCTCAATATTATCTTCCACAAGGGCCTGCTGAGTCTTCTCACCCGATAGTGACCCCGCCTCAACAAGCTTTTCATACTCATCCTACAACTCGTCGCAAGCCCCCACAGTCGTGGACTCGAAAGCCTACTCTGCCTGTATGTATAGGAATAATGCTCGTCTTTATTCTCACATACACTATCGCAGGTTTCCTAGGGCAACAGCTAGCGGTGATTCTCATACAATCTCCGCTCATTCCGCATCTCAACGCTTTGCCGGCACTGCCGAGCGAAGGACTTCTCTTTGAAAGCTTTTGATAAAAAGCTCAGACATTAATAGTTGAGGGGCAATAGAATTTTTTCCTACTGCCCCTCAACTATTGAAAATATTATTTTTTAAATACCCTCAATGAGGTTTAGCGTCGTGCAAGATACTCTGCAACCAAGAACGCGATCTCCAAAGATTGGCGGTGGTTAAGCCGTGGATCGCAGAGAGACTCATAACTATCTAAGAACGCTGATTCGTCAACGGGGTCTGAGCCTCCCAAACATTCAGCGACGTCGTCGCCTGTCATCTCGATATGTAGCCCACCGGGGAATGTTCCCAATGCCTCGTGCACTTCAAAGAAACCACGAACTTCATCGACAACATCGTTAAAGCGTCTTGTCTTATATCCTGATGGCACAGAAATAGTGTTACCGTGCATGGGGTCTGTTACCCAGACAATCTTTGAGCCTTCAGATTTAACCGCTTCAACGAGGGGAGGAAGATTTTCTCGAATTTTCTGTGCCCCCATGCGAGTAATGAAGGTCAAACGTCCTGGTTCACGTTCTGGATCTAAAATGTCGATGAGGCGGAGGACTTCTTCCGTAGATGTCGTTGGTCCAAGCTTAACACCGATGGGGTTACGCACCTTAGACAGGAAGTTAACGTGTGCATCGTCTAGTCCTCGGGTTCGTTCACCAATCCAGATGAAGTGTGCAGAGGTGTCATATGGGTTTTGAGTACGTGAATCAATCCGTGTCATGGCACGTTCGTAGTCGAGGAGTAATCCCTCATGCCCGACGTACATTTCGGTTGCTTTAAGAGCTTCAAAATCGGCTCCGCAAGCTTCCATGAATTTAAGTGCACGGTCAATCTCTCGTGCTAAAGATTCGTAGCGTGCGTGTGCAGGGTTAGCGGTAAAGCCTTTATTCCATTGGTTGACTAAACGAAGGTCAGCAAACCCTCCTGTTGTAAAAGCTCGGACAAGGTTAAGCGTTGATGCGGAGGTGTGGTATCCACGTACCATACGTCGAGGATCATGAGCACGAGCTTCTTCCGTGAAGTCAAAGCCGTTAACCATTTCGCCACGGAACGAGGGCAAGGTGATTCCATCACGTGTTTCATCGTTTGAGGAGCGAGGTTTTGAAAATTGTCCTGCCATACGTCCCATTTTGACAACGGGCATAGAGGCACCGTAGGTGAGTACGACAGCCATTTGTAGGAGTGTTTTTACTCGTGCTGAGATTTTATCGGCGGTAGCGTCGTTAAAGGTTTCAGCGCAGTCTCCACCTTGGAGGAAGAAAGCTTTTCCTTCAGCAACGTTCGCGAGTCTTCTGCGCAGACGGTCCACTTCACCGGCAAAGACAAGAGGGGGAAGTGAGCTGAGCTCTTGAATAGACGAAGGATAATCGGGGTGTTCATGCCACGTTGGTTGTTGGTCAATATGTAGATTGCGCCATTCGTCAAGCTCTGGCAGATTGTGGGAGTTCAGCGTCTGACCATGTTGGCTGTTTTCTAGTGACATATTAGGTTTCCTTCGAGAGTACGAAAGTTCTGCGGTATCAGAAAATGGGGTGCTACAACAAGATACCGCGCTTAAGATTGGGTGTTCTTAGAACGGCATTCTTGTGAAGCTACTGCTTAGTAAGCAAGTGACTCATACCCTCTGCAGGGTACGAGTATTTTGGTGAACATTACCGGTATCTTGAGCAGTTTGCAAAAAATTAGGACATTGTGGAATACCTTTTATCAGTAAGCGTTTCTTTTATCTTTCCACCCAGTCGGAAAGCAAAACGTTTAACAGAAAATTTTAGCATGACAAAACTTGCCATATTAAAGTGTCGAGTAAACTAGGTCCACTTCTGCAGAAAAATCACCATAAATCGTAACTTCAAATACTGTTGTGCCCATATATCTAGAGATAAGAAGACCCCGCACCGTATTTTGAAGCTGGGTGCGGGGTGTCCGAAAAGGATGCCTATATCCTCTCATAAAAAGGGCATTATGCCAAGAGATGTGGAGCAGTTTTACTCTGGACTAGGTACGAGACGCGAGCGCTATTTTCTGAGTCACCAAAAGAAAAAATACGGGGTATAAGAAAGAAAAAATACGACTCTGACATTTCAGGTTTTACGGCGAATTAATCTCACAGAACACAGCAGGACCAATTGATGCCTGACGACTCCCGTACTTTCCTACTGGGGATATTTGGTTATCAAGTATCAGTTAGCTTTTTGCTATGGAAGTTTTTATTTTTTGTTCAGTTCTTTGATGACTGTTTCGTATGGGATTCGTACGAATCTTTGACCTTCTGGTCGGTATGCTTCAGCCATGAATCCTTTTTGTGCTGAGCGTTCGTTTTGTAGTGCTTTGACGGAACGGTTCAGTAGTGGTGCTACTTCGCTGATGTAGAAGAATCCTCTGTATTGTGCTAGTTCCATCATTGTTGGGCTGTTCACGTTGGTTTTCCTTTTGTGTTTTTAGGCAGCCATAAGGGGTGTTTCTGGTGACTTTGCGAACCATTCTGCTGGCAACCCTGTCTTGTGCATGAGTAGTACAGCTTCGTTATTTGTGGGGGCGGTTTTGCCTTGTGCCCAGCTTTGTACTGCGTCTGGGTTGAACCCGAGTAGGTTTGCTAGGTCTGCCATGTTGTTTACTCCGTATCGGCTTGCGATGAACCAGAGTGAGTCTGGGTTGAAGATTAGTGGCTTGGTGTTTGCCATTGGTTGTTCACCTCCTTGGTTTCGATGACTCAACCTTACAACACAATTTAGCAATACTGCAAAGCCTTTTTGCGAAAAACTTTTGTGTTCTTGCTGTAAATCCCTGATTGACAAGGTGTTATGTTTGTGAAAAAAATATTAGGAACACGAAATTATTTAGCAAGGTTGCAAAACTTTCGCAATACTGCGATACTTTTCTGTATGGCAATAACTCAATATCTATTAGAAAAAGCTCAAGTTCCCTCAGTGCTACAGCTGGCGTTGAAGACGGGGGTTCCTCATCACAAGTTAAATAACCAGCTAACAGGACGCTCTACTCTCACTCTTGAGACTCTTCGTGACATCTCCCTAGCAACAGGACTAGACTTCCTCGACCTAGCAGTCAAAGCAGAACTCATAACACAACAACACGCAAAAAACATCAGAGCCAAAGGCGCACTACTAAACGCAACAAACAACGAACTAATCAACGAACTAAAACGCCGTCTCGACCAAGGCGAAAACCTCAACCAAGAAACACCCATCTTCTCCACGCCAACACAACTAGCAGAAGACAAACACTGGCGAGAAAACATCCCCACCGCCGAAGACATGCAATACCACATCGGAACAACCACACCAGACGGAACAGAATTCAGACCAGACCTATACACCAACCACAAAATGCTATGGGACAGATACGGTCAACAATGGCAAGAGCACTACACCCTTGCAGCCAAAAAGCAGGAACCATTCGACGACATCGAAGAACAATATGAATAAAGGCAGGACAAAATGTATAACCCGTACCAGCACGCATACGAGCTAGGCGTAAAAGTTCAGTGGGAGAAACTAGACCCGAACGTTAGAGGGCTCTAAGGCAACATATAAAGAACGTCTATCCATGAGACGACCTCGTTATCTCAGCAATAGCTTCTTCTGCTGTGACATGATGTTTTTTCATGCGGTCTTTGACGTCTGCAGCATAAACCGGAACGTATTCTTGTTCGCTAAGTTCACGGATTGCTTCCACAATACGGTCAGCGACAAGGCGTTGAACTTTATGGTCAGATGCACGGTCCCAGTATTCGGAGAAATCTAAGGGTTTTCCAATACGTGTTTCTACGGTAATAGCGGACCCGTCAGCATTTTTGAAACGTACAGCATTTGTTCCAAGTGGTTGGACCCGGTCTGTTCCGATTTGCCCGATAGGAACCACTGGAACGCGAGCGCTCAGGGCAAGTTTTGCAACACCAATTTTTGCTCGGTAGGCTCTGCCGTCGGGGCTTCTTGTTCCTTCTGGGTAGATGCCGAGGTAGCAGCCTTCGTGTAGTTTGTTGATTCCTTGGTTGAGAGAGGCTTGGCTTTTAGCTCCACCAGATCGGTCCATAGGAATTTGTCCAACGCCGCTGAAGAACCAGCGCATGAGGCGTCCTTTGAGTCCGGTTCCGGTAAAGTAATCAGATTTTGCGAGAAAGAATACTTGTCGAGGTACTGACATGGGGATAAAGAGGGAGTCGCAAAATGCTAAGTGGTTGCTGGCAAGAATGGCTCCCCCTGCTGGTAAGTTTTCTTGTCCTTGGACGCTGTGGTGATAGATGCGTCCAAGCAGTGGAGTGCAAACTTTTTTGAGGACCATATATAGGCGGGTGCTTTGGGTATTTTTCATTCTTGTGGGTGTGCCTCTCTACACGAGCGTCGAATGCATTCATAGTTTATCAATAGTGTTCTGTCTGCATCTCGTTTTGGTTGCGTGGCTTGAGAACTGTCATGGCCTAAGTAGTGCAGGTTTATTTTTGCTGGAGTGTTTTTGTGACAGTTGTGTCTTTGATACGAGGTGAATGCTGTTTAGTGACCTTATAATGAGTGGTGTTCGCGTTCCGATGAGGCACCTTCAGGAGATATAGTTTTGGCCGGTATTTTTAACCATCAGCCGATATCTTTTCGTGGTCAAAAGTCTATCGGTGTGCTGGTGTTGCATGGTTTTACGGGTTCGCCGTGGAGCATGCGTCCTTTAGCTGAGCATTTGATGGGGTTGGGATATTCGGTAGAACTTCCTTGTCTGCCGGGTCATGGCACCTCATGGCAGGATATGTCGAGGTTTTCTCGTCATGATTGGTTGGCTGAGGTAGATCAGGCGTATTGGCGTTTACGTTCTCAAGGGTGTGACGTTGTTATTGCGGGTTTGTCGATGGGTGGGGCGTTAGCTCTTTATCAGTCTGCTCGTCGTCCGGTGGTGGGAACAATTGTTATTAATCCTTATGTTGTAGATCCAACCCCGTTGTTGTCTTTGACTCCGTATGCGAAGTTTTTTATCTCAAGTACGTCTTCTATTGCTTCTGATATTGCGTTAGAAGGTGTTGATGAGGGTGCTTATGATAGAGTTCCTACTGCCTCTGCAGCGCAGTTACATTTTTTGGGGCGACAGTTGCGTCCGGTGATACCGCTTTTGTCTGAACCAGTTTTATATTTTCGTTCACGGCAAGATCATGTGGTTTCAGATGCTTCGCACCGTTATTTTCTGAAAAATGCGCTCTGCCCGGTAGAGTTTATTGAGCTTGAGAATAGCTATCATGTGGCAACTCTTGATAATGATGCCCCGTTCATCTTTGAACATGCTACTGTTTTTCTCACATCATGTGAATTGAGCCAGAAAGTTACCTTATGAAGTATGTTTCAGTACCAGAAGCTGTCACCTGTGACCCACAGCTCAACGTTACCGATATTTTGGAACGTAAAGTACAACATAGTGAGAACCCCGTTCTTTACCGTGTCCAGTACTCCCCTGGCAACTGGGTACCTATTCGTGCCACCGAGTTTAAAAAACAGGTAGTAGACCTTGCTAAGGGTATGATTGCTGCAGGCATCGAAATTGGCGATACCGTTGGCATTATGTCCCGCACCCGATATGAGTGGACGCTGATTGACTTTGCAATCTGGTATGCCGGCGCCATTTCAGTTCCTGTCTATGAAACTTCTTCACCTGCTCAAGCCGCTTGGGCGCTTTCGCACTCTCGGGCAAAAGCAGTGTTCGTAGAAACAGAAGCCCTTGCTCACACTGTTGCTGAAGGTGAGCAGTTCGCTCCCCTTGTATTAGACAATACCTGGGTTATTGATCAAGGTGACCTCAAAGAACTGGTCCGCAAAGGTCAGGATATTAGTGATGAGGTAGTTGAACAGCGCCGTTCCTACGCCACTTTAGACTCTATCGCGTCCATTATTTATACGTCTGGCACAACGGGAAAACCTAAGAGTTGTCCTCTCACTCACGGCATGTTTGCGCGTGTTGCAGCCAACATCTTGGTGGGTGAACCAAATGTTTCTAAACCGGGTGGTTCAACAGTGTTGTTCTTGCCTTTAGCTCACGTCATGGCTCGTATCATTCAGATTACGGCGATGGACGCTGGAGTTGTGGTTGGTCATTCTTCTAATATCAAGAATCTAACCTCTGATTTAGGTTCGTTTAAACCAACCTTCTTGTTGGTGGTCCCCCGTCTCTTTGAGAAGATTTATGAGGCGTCAGTGCGTAAGGCAGAGAAAGGCGGAAAAGTTAACGCTAAGCTCTTCCACCGTTCTGTTGACGTAGCAATTCGTTGGTCGAAGGCTTCTATCGCTGGAAAAGTTCCCCGCACGTTAGCGCTACAATACGCATTCTATGACCGTCTCGTTTACTCTCAGTTGCGTAAAGCAATGGGAGGAAACCTCCGATATGCGGTATCTGGTGGAGGCCCCTTAGCTCCTCGGTTAGGCCATTTCTTCCATGCAGTAGGTGTTATGGTCATTGAGGGGTACGGACTAACTGAATGTACCGGTCCTATCTGTGTTGGACGCACCCGCGACTTTGAGGTCGGAAATGTTGGTACGTTGTTACCTGGTGGTGCTGCTCGTCTTGCTGAAGACGGCGAGTTAGAGCTTAAAGGTGTTGGTGTCATTACGGGGTATCTTGATAACCCTGAAGAAAACGCTATCGCTTTCACAGAGGATGGTTGGTTCCGTAGCGGCGACTTAGCTCAAATTGATGAGCGTGGTTTTATTAAGATTGTCGGACGTAAAAAAGAAATTATTGTGACAGCTGGTGGTAAAAACGTTATTCCTTCAGTTGCTGAAGAGCGTCTACGTACTTCCCCACTAGTTTCTAATGCCATGCTTATTGGCGATGAGAAACCGTTTATTGCGGCACTGATTACCCTTGACCCAGACGCTTTACCAGATGAGTTAGAGCATCTTGGTTTACCGCGTGAGATGTCTATTTCTGATGCGGCTATTAACCCTAAAGTTCGTGAGGCTATTCAGAAGTTTATCGATGAGGCAAACACGTTTGTGTCACGAGCGGAATCTATTCGTGAGTTCCGTATTATGAACCGTGATTTTACCGAAGAAGAAGGGCATTTGACTCCGTCACAAAAAATTAAACGTGCTGTAGTTTCGCATGATTTTGCTTCATATATTGAGGATATTTATAACCGTACTAAAGAGTCTGTCAATGAGCAGTCTAAGAAGTTCGAAGAGTTCCGAGCAGAGCGTGCTGAACGTGCTGAAGCTAAACGTGCTGAACGTGCCGAGAAACTTGATGAGTTCCGTCAAGAAACTGGCAATAAACTCATTGAATTAGGTGAGCAGATTAAGGACTACACACCTAAACATAGCGCCGGTCAGGACGAATCCTCCAGCGAATAATAACCTTACCTTGATAAAAAGATGATGGGTGTTGGCTCCTCCCGCTTAAGGGATTGAAGCCAACACCCATCACTCGTTAATGGTGGTACAAACTTTTTAGGAGTGCAAGTCAAGACCTAGAATAGCGTTCTCAACAACTTCTGTGAGTGCTGGATGAATCCAGTACTGTCCGCGAGCTAGAGTTCTTAGGTTTTGTCCAAAGCTCATTGACTGAATGAGGGGCTGAATCAGTAATGATGCTTCAGCGCCCATAATATGTGCCCCTAATAGTTCTGCGGTATCTGTACGAGCGATAAGTTTGACAAAGCCTTCGGTGTCTTCCATCGCCCACCCGTAGGCGGTATCACCATATTTTTGGACTTTAGTAACAATCTCAAAGCCTTCTTTTTCTGCCTGTTGCAGGGCTTGTTTCTCGGTGAGTCCTACGCTAGCGATCTGCGGGTGTGTGAAAACAGCAGCTGGAACGATGTTGTTTTCTGCGCGGTGTAGGTCTTCGCCTTCCCATAGGTTATGTTGTACGGCTCGCATCTGTGCATTAGCGACGTGTTTGAGCATCCACGGTGAACTAATATCTCCTAAGGCGAAAACGCCCTCTACAACTTTTCCGTTCGATAGTGCCCGCTGGTATTCGTCAACTGCGAGGAACCCACCGTCTACCACATCATAACCGGCGTCTTTGAGTTTGAGCGATGCGCTGTTTGGTGTTCGTCCAACAGCCAAGAGAACGAGTTCTGCGTTAAAAGTTTTTTCTTCTCCTTCATGTTTTGCACGAACCGTGACTTGCTGAGTGTTCTCGTCTGTCTCGATGGCATGGACGGGAGTATTAGTGTATACGCTCCATTGTTTACGTGCGTTGTGTTCAAAACGTTCTGAGATGAGTTCGTCAGCACCACGTAGCAGAGTTTCTGAACGGTGTAGCTGAGTGACCTCAGTACCTAAGGAGCTGAAGACGTGTGCAAATTCTGCGGCAATAAACCCTCCACCAATAATGATGAGACTCTTGGGGAGTTCTTCAATGCGCATAATAGTGTCAGAGGTGTGCACTAGTGGGCTATGGGTGCCATCAATATTTTCGGGGATGGTGGTGTGTGAGCCGGCAGCAATCACAATCTTTGGTGCGTGTAGTTGTCGCCCACTATCGGTTTGAAGGGTATGTGTATCAATGAAATGTGCGTACTCTTCGATGACAGTAACGTTATCGAGGGTTTTGCGGTAGTTGAGCCCGCCTTCAGAGATTGCGTCAATGCGTGTAAAGATTCTGTCTCTCATCTGTTTCCATGAAACGTTCACAAGCTCAGCTTGCACGCCAAGGCGTTGCATATGAGTAGTCTCGTAGGCAAGAGTTGCGGGATAAACGTATTGTTTAGTGGGGATACAACCGAAGTTCAGGCAGGTTCCTCCGAACGTTCCGCCATCCACGATGGCAACTTTTTGATGTTCCCAGCGTTCATCGATGAGAGAGTTCCCTGAGCCTGATCCAATAATGATGAGGTCGTATTCTTCGGTCATGTTTCCTCCGTGAAATGAGTGTTCGGGATAGATTCTGCTGACTATAACGGGTTTGATAGTGGTTCTATTCCCTCGTTGACAGCCTTTGATGTGTTTATGCTACGGCGTTGATAAAAGATGAGGTCTTTCTTTAACAAAAAAGAAGTTTTGTTAAAGAAAGACCTCATCACCTAGTGAGTTATGTTTTTATGAGTTGGTGTTAACTACGATGAGCAAGTCTCCACCTGCCACTTGAGTAACATCTTGGTAGACGACTCGTTCCACAACGCCGGCTACGGGTGAGGTGATAGATGCTTCCATCTTCATTGCCTCAATGGTGGCAATTTGTTCTCCGACTTCGACACGGTCTCCTACCGTGGCGGTAATCGTTACCCCACCAGCAAAAGGTGCAGAAACATGACCGGGGTTGGTGGGGTCAGCTTTTTCTGCCTCTTTAACATCAGATTCAATGGAGAGATCTCGTACTTCGACAGTTCGGGATTGTCCGTTAAGCGTGCAGATGACGTGCCGGATACCTTTAGAATCTGGTTCAGAGATTGCTTGAAGGCTGGCGATAAGACGCACTCCTTTTCCTAAGGAGATAACATGTTCTCGGTTTTCGATCATTCCGTAAAGGAAATCTCGAGTATGAAGGATAGAAACGTCACCATAGTCTTGACGGACACGTTCAAATTCTCGTGTCGGGGCAGGGAAAAGTAGCCTGTTTAGTGTTTTACGACGTGTGTCTCCACCTTCTTGTAGAGCTTTTCTGTCCTCTTCAGAGAGTTCATTGACCGTCGGTTTCGCTAGTTTTCGCCCTTCAAGCGCACGGGTTCTAAACGGTTCTGGCCAACCTGCTGGAGGTGTTCCTAATTCTCCATTCAAGAAACCGATAACAGAATCTGGAATGTCGAAGTTCTGTGGGTTTTTCTCAAACTCTTCGGGGTCGACTCCCATACCTACCAGTTGTAAGGCAAGGTCACCAACAACCTTTGAGGAGGGTGTCACCTTGACGATATGCCCCAGCATTTTATCCGCTGCAGCATACATATTCTCAATATCTTCAAAGCGGTCAGCCAAGCCAAGGGCTTTGGCTTGTGCCCTGAGGTTTGAGAGTTGTCCCCCAGGAATTTCGTGATCGTAGACTCGCCCAGTGGGTGAACTCAAACCATTTTCAAAGGGACGGTAGATTGCTCGAATGGCTTCCCAATAAGGTTCTAGAGAAAGTGCCGCGTCAAGGCTTACTTCTGGTTGACGTTCGGTGCCGTCCATCGCTGCGATGAAAGCAGAGAAAGGAGGCTGTGAAGTTGTTCCAGCGAGGGTAGCGGAGGCAAGGTCGACAGCGTCTACCCCTGCTTCTACAGCAGCCAATAACGTTCCGATTTGTCCGCCAGCAGTGTCATGAGTGTGAAGATGTACTGGCAGGTTAAAGCGTTCACGTAAAGCACTCACAAGACGTCGTGCAGCTTCTGGACGTAGTAGCCCTGCCATATCTTTGATAGCAAGGATGTGTGCACCCGCGTCAACAATTTGTTGTGCGAGCTCAAGGTAATATTCAAGAGTGTAGACCTTCTCCTGAGGGTCTAGGAGGTTACCGGCGTAGCACATGGCGACTTCTGCAACGGCTGTTCCGGTTTTCCGTACTGCCTCAATTGCGGGAGTCATTTGTGAGACGTCATTGAGAGCGTCAAAGATACGGAAGATATCGACGCCTGTAGCAGCCGCTTCTTGGACGAAAGCATCGGTTACTTCTACTGGATAAGGAGTGTACCCGACGGTGTTTCGTCCGCGCAAAAGCATCTGGATGGGGATATTTGGCATGGCCGCACGAAGGTGTGCCAAACGTTCCCAAGGGTCTTCTGAAAGGAAGCGTAACGCCACATCATAGGTTGCTCCACCCCATGCTTCTACAGAGAATAGTTCTGGTAGCACGTGTGAGACGGCAGGTGCTGCAGCTAGCAGGTCTCGGGTTCTTAGACGTGTTGCTAGAAGAGACTGGTGGGCGTCTCGGAACGTCGTGTCAGTGATGGCGATAGGTTGGTATTCGCGTAGTGCTTGTGCAAATCCTTCTGGGCCTCGTTCTTGCAGGATATGCCGCCATCCTCGGGGTCGTTCGTGTTCGCCGTGGTCGAAGGGCGAGCGGAAAGGCTCGTCAATTTTGTCCCCGGGGAATCGAGGAAGTTTATGGCGAGGGTCTGGCCCTTCAATACGTGCCCCGTGAGGCTGATTGACGGTCACTTCTGCAAGGTACTGTAAGGCTTTTGTGCCGCGGTCACCCGAGGGACGTTTGCGTAACAGTTCTGGGTGTTCATCGATGAACGGTGTTGAGACGTCTCCAGCTTGGAAGGTGGGGTCTTCAAGTACCGCGTGTAAGAAGGGGATGTTGGTGGCAACTCCGCGGATACGGAATTCTGCTAACGCGCGTTGTGCACGTTGCACCGCTGCCGAGAAGTTTCGTCCACGGCAGGTGAGTTTTACGAGCATGGAGTCAAAGTGTGGTGAGATTTGAGCTCCGGTATAAACGGTTCCGCCATCTAATCGGATGCCAGAACCACCTGCTGATCGGTAGTATGACACTTTTCCGACGTCAGGTCGGAATCCGTTGGCAGGGTCTTCAGTTGTGATGCGACATTGTAAGGCTGAGCCTCGAACGTGCAGTTCTTCTTGTTTAATGCCGAGGTCTTCGAGGGATTCTCCTGAAGCGATACGCATTTGAGCTTGGACGAGGTCTACGTCAGTGACTTCTTCGGTGACGGTGTGTTCGACCTGAATACGTGGATTCATTTCGATGAAGACGTGTTCTCCGGCGCGTTCGCCTGCGGTGTCTACAAGAAATTCTACGGTTCCAGCGTTTTGGTAGCCGAGTTCACGAGCGAATTTGACGGCGTCGCGGAAGAGCGCTTGTCGAATGTTCTCATCGAGTTGTGGTGCCGGTGCAATTTCGACAACTTTTTGGTGTCGCCGTTGCAAGGAGCAGTCACGTTCAAAGAGGTGCACGATGTTCCCTTGTGCATCGGCAAGGATTTGCACTTCGATATGGCGCGGGCGCAGTACTGCTTGTTCGAGGAATACGGTGGGGTCGCCGAAGGCAGTGTCTGCTTCTCTCATTGCTGAGGCGAGCGCGTCGGGTAGGGCTTCTTTGCTTTCGACTCGACGCATTCCGCGTCCACCGCCACCTGCTACTGCTTTGACGAAGATGGGGAACCCAATTTTTTCGGCTTCTGCTAGTAGATATTCGGTGTCTTTGGACGGTTCGGAAGATTTGAGGACGGGTATGCCTGCTGCTCGTGCTGCGCGTAGTGCTTCGACTTTGTTACCGGCTAGTTCTAAGACTTCTGGTGGTGGTCCGATGAAGGTGATTCCTTCTTTTTCTGCGGCACGTGCAAGGTCTGGGTTTTCTGAGAGAAAACCGTATCCTGGGTAGATGGCATCTGCGCCGGCTTCTTTGGCGACGCGGATGATTTCTTTGATATCAAGGTACGCACGAACAGGATGTCCTTCTTCACCGATAGGGTAGGCTTCATCGGCTTGCTGACGGTGAATGGAGTGGCGGTCTTCGTAAGGGAATACGCCAACTGTTTTTGCACCAAGTTCGTAGGCGGCGCGATATGCACGAATGGCAATCTCGCCACGGTTTGCGACAAGAATCTTTTCAAACATGTGTTTAGTTCCAATCTGCCTAGCGTAGGAGGCATTCTTGGTAGAGGTTTTCACGGTGTGTGACTAGCTCTACTATATGCATCATTGCTAGTTTTTGCCCTTTTTTGTTCTTGGTGGAGCCAAGAATACCTAAAGTTTACATAGTTATAGGGCATCTGCTGTGGTTATCTACATTTAAGCCCACAATGCGATATTTTGGTGACCTTTGGCAGGAGTTACCGCTAAAGTTCGGTAGCATTATGTTAACTGTGTAAAAATTGCACGTTAGATTTGTGTTCTGGATTTGGGCGGGGGCCATTTTTTATGCCACTGATTGTGAGTATCAGCAGCCTTAAAGGTGGGGTTGGTAAAACTTCAGTTACTCTTGGTCTTACCTCAGCAGCTCTGCACGCTGGGCAGAAGGTTCTTGTGATTGATTTAGACCCTCATGGTGATGCGAGTACAGGTTTGAATGCTCCTACAACAGGAGCAGATATCGGCAGTATGCTTGCTGATCCAGAACGTTTCTCGTTGAGAGACAATATTGTTCTTTCTGGGTGGAATGCTATTGCTCAAGGACAGAAGAACTCTGATGGAGTTGTTCACGTTGTACGAGGCAGTGCTTCGTCTACTCCATTAGAGCAAGCCCCATTGTCCCAGTATTTATCGCGCCTCTTGAATCTCCTTCAGGGTAACGTTGATGATTATGATGTAGTTTTCATTGATTGCCCTCCAACGTTGGGGGTACTTACGTCTATGGCGTGGGCGGCTTCTGATCGTGTTATTTCGGTAGCTGAGCCTTCTTTGTTTTCGGTTGCTGGTACAGAACGTACCCTCCGAGCTATCACACGTTTTGAAGAAAATAGTCAGTATTCTGTATCTTCTGCCTCGGTTATTTTGAATAAGGTTCGTCCTCACAGTAATGAGCATTCTTATCGTGTCGAAGAAATGAAGGTCTTATTTGGTGATCTTGTTGCTGACCAGTTCTTAGAAGATTTTGAGGAGTTCCAACGCGTTCAGGGTTCTGCCTATCCTATGCATTATTGGCCCAGTGATGATGCTCAACGTTGTGCCGCCGTGTTCTCTGACATTCTTCAGGGGCTCACGTAACTCTTTCGTTTAACAGGCGAGGGGTCTTATACAAAATCTTTTGTATAAGACCCCTCGCTAAAATATTTTAAGAATATTGAGGTTAGCTTCCGTTTGCTTTTTTAGCACGGAGTAAGGAAAGCTCATCTGTTGGTGCGAGCTCTTCATCGTCAGAAATTGCGCAGGTGTTTTCGCCTGGAAGGTTCGCAAGGTTAATTTCGAGTTCACGCCAGACTCGCCCAATAGCAATACCGAAGACACCTTGCCCAGCTTGTACAAGGTCGATTACTTCATGAGGTGAAGTGCACTCGTATACACTTGCGCCATCACTCATTAAGGTGATACCGGAGAGGTCTTCAATTCCGCGGGTCCGTAGATGTTTAACGGAAGTTCTAATCTGTTGGAGAGAAACCCCCGTGTCGAGAAGACGCTTAACAATTTTTAGGACGAGGACATCTCTAAAAGAGTAAAGACGCTGAGAACCGGAACCAGAAGCTGATCGAACGGTAGGTTCTACGAGTTTGGTGCGAGCCCAGTAGTCTAATTGGCGGTAGGTAATTCCTACAGCTTTACATGCTACTGGCCCACGGTATCCGAGGTTTTCGTCGACGAGTGAGACGGAGTCAGTGAAGAGTACGCCCTGCTCACCTTGCTGAGGGGGCTGTTTGGGCATTACTTGCTCAAACCCTAAGATAGGCTGATCCATCGGTATAGTTTCTGAGTTCTGTGTAGCTAGGTTCAAAGGTTGAACCGCAGAACCAGGGCGACGTGTGCCCCCATTCTTGTGAGCTACCATAAGGACTTCCTAACCGTAGATACTTTTTTACTGACCTCTTGACATATTACCGGTAGATACGGCAAAACGTCGTCATTGTCGATAAAGAACAGCTGTTTTTCTTCAGAGATTCCCTGAATATGGACTTAGGACTCGTAATCAGGAATGGAAGAAATAACAAGTGCCATATGTAGGCGAAGGCAAAGATTAGATATTTCCCGAGCACGAGTTTTTGCCAGTGAAAGTGAGTCTTTATCTTTCCTTAAAGCTAAAGGAGCTACCGCATTTTTAACCAGTTCAGCTTCCCGTTCAGCTGTTGCACGGAATTGGCGTAGGTGTCGAGGCTGCAAGCCGTGAGAGGTAAGCTGAGAACAAATCTTGGTGATGGCGACATCATACTCACTATAGTTTCCGTCGACATCTCGAATCAGACCAAAATTGATAAGTTCACGGAGTAAGGGCATGTCTGCACCGGCTGCGGTAGAAAGCTCTCTTAAGCTATAGTTTCTCTCTTGTTCAGGCAGGGGAACAAAACTCGCGACTGCATCTGGCTCTTTTGGGGCAGATTTTTCGTGCGCACTGTCAGAAGTTGCGTCAGGCGTTGTGTCGCCTTGTGTCTTTTCCCGATAGTATTGGTCAAACTCCCCTGCCTGCAGTTTGTCTTTAATAACTTTCAACGGCAGGTATTGGTCTCTCTGCAATAACAGAATGTAGCGTAGCTGTTCAACGTCTCGAGCAGAGTACTTCCGGTAGCCAGTATTGGTACGATGAGGTTGAACTAAACCTTTGTCTTCTAAAAAGCGAATTTTTGAGGCGCTAATACCTTTAAAATCAACATCTAGGGCGCTAAGAACTTGACCGATAGTACGGTCTTTACCTTCACCGTCAGAGAGCTTTTGCGCGGGGGCTGACATTTATTCTCCGACTCCCAAGAAGAACGCAAAAATGTATTTTCCAATCTGGATTTCAGATCCGTTCATCAGGAAAGCGGTATCTACACGATCACCGTTGAGGTATGTGCCGTTGAGTGAATTATTATCTGTAATAGCGAAGGACCCAGCGTTGGGTGTGAAAACAGCGTGCTGACGAGAGACCGTGACATCGTCAAGGAAGACATCAGAGTCTGGGCTACGACCAACGACGATTTGTTTCTCAGCACCGTTTTCGTCAAGCTCAGAGTTGAGCAAGAAACGAGCACCTTCAAGTTCTGTGCTAGTGCAAATGAGCAACCCTGAGCCTCGAGGAATGGTTGCTAAAACGCCCAGTTCTTCCACGGTGGGCTTGTGATGAGCGTTTTCAAATTCTGCAGTAACTTTTGCAGCAATCCGCAACTCTTCTTGGGTGAGGAGATTGAGCGCAGCTGTCGGTGGGTGCGCTTCGTTGTGTTCAGTCATGGGTGGTGTCCTTTGCCGTATGAGTCTTCCCGATAGGTTATTTTTTGACCGTATCTTTACCCTTCACAATGATAACGATTCGGTAAACATTGAACCTACCGTCTAATCTTATAGGCAAGTATAAGAGTTAGCTATATAAAACACGATGGCGTCAAAAAACTCCTCAGCATTTTCTTCATGACGCAGTATCTTCTATAGGAACATCTATACACCATTATTAACGGCATCGGTGTCGGCTTCTCATGTCACGAGAGACCGACACCGACCACTAGAAAGCACTATTTATTCAGCGATTTCTGCAGTATAGGCTTCTGCGTCAAGAAGTGTGGAGAGATCTTCTACGTTATCGGGACGTAGCTCAATGAGCCATCCCTTCTCATAGGGGTCAGTGTTCACCAAAGCGGGGTCTGCTTCAATCTCTTCATTGATAGCAACAACTTCACCACTAACGGGCGCAAATAAATCTGAGACAGATTTTGTAGATTCGATTTCTCCGAAAGTTTCTGAGCCAACAACGCTCTCCCCTACCTCAGGAAGGTCAACATACACGACGTCGCCAAGAGCTTGTTGCGCGTGATCGGTAATACCTATTTTTACGGTACCTTCTGCGGTTACGGCAGTAACCCATTCATGTTCTGAGGTATATAGCAGATTTGCGGGTACGTCACTCATAGTGGCTTTCCTTTCGTGCGTGTGGCGCTACGACCACCAAGATGCCCGGGGTTCTGACCCCAGAAAAATAAACCATGTTCACCAACGGGTAGAACAATAACGTGTGTGATGTTCTTAGGGCGAGGAGATTCTGTAAGAGACATCTTCTCCTGCGTTTCACCCGTCACATTCTATAGTATTCCACATCTCATTAAGATGGCTTCATCAACAGCCCATTCTCAAGAATTATTCTCTATCAAAAGAACCAACCATTGATGATTCATCAACATCATGACTCTCTACAAACAAAGTAGTGCCGCAGAAAAACATTTCTACGGCACTACCCTCTATCAAAGGCGTTAGATTACATGTTCAGAGAATCTATTGGGGTTACCAAAACGGTGCGCAGTAATAGAGACAGCTTGTTCTTTGACGAACGGAAGCATCTCAATACGTCCAGCTTCCGTGACTACAGCCGTGTAAATTCCGATATCAGGGCGGCCGTTCAACGCTTCGAAGATGCTTGTCGGCTGGTCCCCGATGTAACGGATACGGCTACCTTCTAACGGAGTGCCTTGTAGGTCTGCTGTGCTCTTGGATGCGTAAGCTCCAAGCCATTGACGGTATTCCTCATCGCTTTGAAGAGCAATCTTCACCCCGTGGTTTTCAAGTGTGCCGGCCACCGCTACCGGTAGCTGTCGCGCCGTTGAGAGATAAATAGGTGCACCAGCTGCCAAACCGGCTAGGATAACACGTAAAGTATCAGCGACGTCTGCAGAAGAATCCGCACGAACTTGCACAGCCTGTGGAACATAACGCAAGATGTTACGCTCAACTCCTAGCTGGGAAGGGTCATGAGCAATACCAAATTCACTGTTATAGGCTTCAGCGTCAGAAGATGCAGAACGAACTAAGAATTCTAGTTTCTCTTGATCTACAGCAGTTGGCTGACGGGTAGCAGCTAAAGTCTCTCGCACAGCACGAGAGGTTGGCATAGCAGTAGCTGTCGAAGGAGTGCTCTCCCAATCGCTAAGGGCTACTAAGTAGTTAGGCCCTCCAGCTTTAGTTCCGCTACCTACTGTGGATTTCTTCCAACCGCCAAAGGGCTGACGGCGAACAATTGCACCAGTAATTCCACGGTTCACATAAAGGTTTCCTGCTTCGACACGAGATAGCCACAGCGCTAATTCGTCAGAGTCTAGTGAGTGCAGCCCTGCAGTAAGACCGTAGTCGGTTGCATTTTGCAATTCGATCGCTTCTTCGAGGGTTTCAGCAACCATGATTCCAAGAATTGGGCCAAAGTATTCAGTGAGGTGGTATTCGCTTCCGGGTTTGACTCCTACACGTACACCTGGTGACCAGAGTTTGCCACTCTCATCAAGCTTTTTAGGTTCAATTAGCCAGCTTTCGCCGTTTCCAAGAGTGGTTAGTCCGCTGAGCAGTTTGCCTTCTGCCGGCGCGATAATTGGCCCCATCTGAGATTCGATATCTTGCGGGTAGGCTACGTGCAAGGAAGATACAGCATCGACGAGCTGATTCTTGAAACGTTCAGATTGTGCGACAGTTCCAACGAGAATCACTGTTGATGCTGCAGAACATTTTTGTCCAGCATGCCCAAATGCAGAATAGACAACGTCCTTAACCGCTAAATCAAGGTCGGCGTTAGGCGTAACGATGATGGAGTTTTTGCCAGAGGTCTCACCAAATAATGGTAAGTCTTGACGCCATGAACGGAAAGTTTCTGCTGTTTCGTATCCGCCCGTGAGAATCAGTCGGTCTACTGCAGGGTGAGAGATAAGCTCTTTTCCGGCCTGACGGTCTGTGATTTTGATGAGCTTGAGTAGTTCACGAGGAACACCTGCTTCCCAAAGAATCTCAGCAATCAAAGCACCCGTTCTTGCGGTGTTCGTTGCAGGTTTGAAAATGACACCAGACCCGGCAGCCAGTGCAGCAAGAACACCACCTGCGGGGATAGCCGTTGGGAAGTTCCACGGTGGCACTACTAGTGTGAGGTGAACAGGCACGGGGGTCGCCCCGTCAATGTGTTCAATGTTTTCTGCCAAAGTTGCGTAGTAGTTTGCAAAGTCGATAGCTTCTGAAACCTCAGTATCGCCTTGGTCAAGTGTTTTTCCTGCTTCTGCTGCCATGACTTCAAGTAGTTTTGCTCGGTTAACGCCCAAAGCAATACCTGCTTGACGAAGAATCTGAGCCCGTTCAGCTCCGCTACGTTCTGCCCATGCTTTCGACGCTTCAACCACAGAGTCGATTAATGGTTGCACTTCGCCACTAGAGCTAAGCTTTGAAGCTTCCAATGTGTTGATGCCAAGGGTAGTTGTTTTTGAACGTTCGAGAATTTCTCGTCCCCATTGGCGGTTTGCAGCAAGCGAAGGGTCAGTATCTGGTGCGTTTTCAAATCCTTGACGGGGTCGGAAAACGTTATCGACGGTTTCTGTCTGACGGTTTTGCTGACGTTTGGGCTCAGGTACTTCATCGGTAACAGAGTTGAGCGAGCGCATGAATCGTTGTTCTTCTCGTTCGAAGAGTTCAGCGTTGTCGTGCAGGTCGAATACTGCTGACATGAAGTTTTCGCTCGAAGCATTTTCTTCAAGCCGTCGAACGAGATAGGAAATTGCTACGTCGAATTCTTCGGGGCGAACGACTGGAGTGTAGAGCAGGAGGTGCCCGACACGTCGGCGGATGACTTCTGCCTGTTGTGCGGCCATACCGATGAGCATTTCAAATTCGATATCGTCTTTGACTCCGCGTTCTTCGCTCAAGAGTAGCGCGAATGCTACGTCGAAGAGGTTATGTCCGGCGACGCCTAGTCGAATGTTTTTGGTGTGTTCGGGGCGTAGCGCGTATTCGAGGACTCGTTTGTAGTTGGTGTCGCTGAGCTGTTTGGAATCCCAGGTGGTCAGTTCCCAACCGTGGGTGAGGGCTTCAACGATTTCCATGGAGAGGTTGGCGCCTTTGACCAGTCGCACTTTAATGCGTGCTCCGCCGGAGGCTACGCGGTTGCTAGCCCATTGCTGGAGTTTTTGCATTGCTGCGAGGGTGTCGGGCAAGTATGCCTGTAGAACGATTCCTGCTTCGAGGTCTTTGAGCTGTGGTTGGTCGAGAATTTTGGTAAAGACGTCGATGGTCATGTCGAGGTCTTTGTACTCTTCCATGTCGAGGTTGATGAACTTCTTTTCAGGGGAATGTGCTGCAAGTTCATAAAGTGGGGTGAGTCGTTGTACTGCTTCTTCGACGACTTCGTCGAAGGCCCAGTGAGAGTGTGGGCCGGAGACAGCAGAGACTTTGATGGAGACGTAATCGACGTCGTCTCGTGCGAGGAGGCGTTTGGTTTCGTTGAGTCGTCGTTCTGCTTCTTTGTCACCGAGGACGGCTTCGCCAAGGAGGTTGACGTTAAGTTTGTTGCCGGTTTTGGTGAGGTGTTCAATGGCTGGGCCAAGTTTTTCGTCGCGGGCGTCTACGATGAGGTGTCCGACCATTTCGCGGAGGACTCGTCGTGCGATACCGACAGTGGGCCATGATGCTTTGCTAGCAATTTTTCCGCCGGCGGCTACTGCACTTTTCATGTACCACGGGAGGAAGGATGGTACCAGGGGTGCGATTTTTGCGAGGTTGGCTCCAGCAACATTATTATCTTCAGGGCGAACGACGGTGTCGACGAATCCGACGGTGAAGTCTAACCCGTTAGGGTCTTTGAGGACACCTGCGAGCATTTGTGCGGAGGAGTCTGCGGGGACGTCTTGGGCTTCGGTAAGCCATTGGCGTACGAGGGTTCGTGCTTCTTGGGCAAGTTCTTGGTAGCGTTCTGCGGCAAAGGGATTGGTTGTCATTCCTGTGCTCCCATCTTCTGTGTTTGTGTGAACTGGCACTCATTGTGCTTTTGTTCTATTTGACCACGTTATGGTTCTGAACACACTATTAGTAAAAATAACTATTTCTCAGCATAATAGTTAAGAAAAACTTAACCGCCTGTGATGAGGTTTAGCACAATGTACGACATTCACCGACTCCGCATTCTCCTTGAAATCCATGAACGAGGCTCCCTTGCGGCGGCTTCAAGAACACTACACCTCACCTCTTCTGCTATCTCACAACAGATGACAGCACTCGAAAAAGAAGCTGGAGCTCCCCTCATTCGCAGATCAGGACGTTCGGTACGACTGACCGACGAAGGACTTATCCTCGTCCACGGTGCACGAGCTATCCTCAGAGAGATGGATAAGACTGCCACTCGCATTGCACAGTTTTCTGGCGAACCGCTAGGCACCGTAAGGCTAGCAATTTTTCAGTCAGCAGCGATGGCGCTCTTACCCACAGCACTATCGTATTTAGAGCAGAATGCACCACAACTCATTTTAGAAGTTGTGCAGATAGACCCCGAAACAGGTTTAGAACTCACCAGAAGCAGACAATTCGACCTTGCTATTACAGAGTCCTATCCGCACCATTTTGTACCTGAACATGAAGACCTTCACCTTGAACTACTCACAGCAGACCCAATTCACCTTGTCTTAGCACAAGACTCTCCCTACACAACCCTCACTGAAGCAAAATCTCTACCATGGGTTTTTGAACGAGAACACAATACCAGCCGTATTTGGGGTATTAATCAATGCCGCCAGGCAGGCTTCGAACCGTACGTTCGCTACAGTATCGAAGATTTACTCACTCATGTACGTCTTGCAGAACAAGGTTATGCAGCAGCTATTCTGCCCGGTTTTGTCACATCTTCCACGCACCACAAGACCTCTATTAAACTCATCTGTTTACCCGAACACCCCGAACGTCAAATTTTTACTGCATCTAGAATTGACAGTGCAGGACAACCCAACATTGCCATGGTCAGAAGGGCACTATCATATGCAGCCGACGCCCTTAAACATCATCAAGAGAGCATGTGCCCTAGCGATAGCATCTAAAAATTTTAGGGGCAATCCATCAACGCTTCAGCAAGTTGAGTATCTATCACCACATCTGTAATAGCACCAGTGCGCAGTGCACCTCGTAAAGCAAGGACTCGGTGATTGCCAGAAACTACCGCAATCCGACGACGAATCCGTGCCAATTCTGTTGCGGTTGGCCCCGTTGCACGTTGATTCACGGCAAGGTCTTGATAGCTTCCATCTTCACGAAGAAGTACCGTACACATATCTCCGACAACACCGTTTGCACGCAATTCACGTTGTTCTTGAGCATCAAAATAGCCTCCGTTATACACGTGAGAAGGAATAGCGCCCCCAAAAGCCCCAATCCCAAACACCGCAACGTCAGCTTTACGCTGTGTAGCAAGAACTCCCATAATGCTCCGTTCACGCCACATTGCTTCTTTCGTCTCAGAATGGTCAAAGAAAGCAGGAACGGGAAAATGCACCATCTGCGCATCGTATGCGGCAGTAATCTGCCCAAGAATCGACCCCGAGTAAGGTATACCTGTATGCCGAGCGTTACCGGCTCCGTTAAGTTGTACTACCACCACATCTTTGAGCGGACGATACGGCAGATGTTTGGCTAGTTCTGTCACCGTTGACCCCCAAGCAACACCTAATGAGGTGCCTTCTTCAACGCAGGAGTCCACAAGAATTGCTCCACGCTTAGCGACTTTTTCCATACGGGAAATAGCAGATTGTTCTTTTGAGGTTTTAACTAGGTGTACACGGACTCTGTACTTATCCCCTAGTTTTTGGGCAAGATCTGTTTGCGGTTTGCTATTTTCGTTGAGCCGAATCTGCACAATTCCGGTGTCTCGAGCAGTTTTGAGTAGGCGTGATACCGTTGCGCGTGAAGTGTATAGATGTTGCGCAATTTGTTCCATGGTGAGGTTTTCCATGTAATACAGATACGCTGCCTCGTATGCGGTGTCGTGACGTTCGTTCATTCAAATTTCCCCCTTCTGAAAAAACGTTCAAATGTTTTGGTCATAGTAACTACAACTACGTCAGAATGTATATCAAGCACCCGTAGTAGAAAGGGACAGGAACTATGGCCAACACACAATTCGCTCAGAAGTCTCAGCTTACCGCATCTTCTCGCACTGAAGCTCTCAAAGAAATGAGCACAGAAGAAGGCGTAGACATTCTCGTCATTGGTGGCGGCGTCACCGGCACCGGTATCGCCTTAGACGCAGCAACCCGCGGACTCAAAACCGCTATCGTCGAAGCAGGCGACTGGGCAGCAGGAACTTCAGCATGGTCATCAAAACTTGTCCACGGCGGACTCCGATACCTCTACAACCTTGACTTTAAACTCGTAGCAGAAGCACTCAAAGAACGTGGCCTACTCCTTGAAAAAATTGCGCCACACCTCGTTAAAGCACAGCCTTTCCTATGGCCCCTCAAAACACCAGTCATCGAACGCGCCTATTCCGCTATCGGAATTGGAATGTACGACACTCTTGCATTCATTGGGGCTCGTGGCAAAAAAACTGTACCGCCACAACACCACTTCTCAAAACAAGGTACCAAAACCGTATTCCCCGATATTAAAGATTCAGCTTTTACCGGAGCCATCCAGTTCTACGATGCACGCGTTGATGATGCACGCCTCGTCGTTGACCTTGTACGCACCGCAGCAGGATACGGTGCCTTAGCGGCATCTCGCACACAAGTCACCCGAGTACTCAAAGACGCTCAAGGAAAAGTTACCGGAGCAGTCATCCGAGACCTTGAAAACGGACAAGAACACACGGTTCGCACCCAACACATCATTAACGCTACCGGCGTATGGACCGAAGAGTCTGAGTCCATGGCCAATAAGGATGCCGGGCTTAAAGTTCTTGCGTCCAAAGGCATTCACATCATCGTTCCACGAGACCGCATTAACGCCTCCAGCGGCATCTTCACCAAAACCGAAAAATCTGTACTCTTCATCATCCCTTGGCAGCGTTACTGGATTATCGGAACAACCGACACCCCATACACCGAAGACATCGCGCACCCTGTAGCAACGTCCCAAGACATTGACTATGTACTTGAACAAGCCAATAAGCTCCTTGCACGTGAGTTAACCCGTGATGACATCATCGGAACTTACGCAGGTCTACGTCCGCTACTACAGCCAAAACTTAAAGAAGGCTCCGAAGCGGCGTCTACCAAAGTTTCCCGTGAACATACCGTCACCGAAGTAGCCCCCGGAATGAGCGCTATCGCGGGTGGAAAACTCACCACCTACCGTGTTATGGCAGCTGACGCCGTAGACTTTGCACTCAAAGAACGAGCACAAGAACAACCTTCTGTTACCGAAAATATTCAGCTTGTCGGTGCAGCCGGTTTCTCTGCAGCACAAGCATCTTCCCCACGTCTCGCACAACGATTCGGCTGGGACGAAGACCGCATGGAACACCTGCTCGAACGTTACGGTGCAGACGTTACGGAACTCGTAGCCCTCATTGATGAAGCACCAGAGTTAGCGCAGCCCTTGGCAAAAGCTCCACAATTCCTCAGAGCAGACATCCTCTTTGCAGTACGTTACGAAGGTGCCCTTCACTTAGAAGACGTACTCATCCGCCGTTGCCGTCTAGACCTTGAACAGCGTGACCGTGGCTTAAGCGCAGCCGAAGAAGTCCTCCAAGTAATGGCGCCAGAACTCGGTTGGAGCGAAGCTGAAGCAGAGAAAGAGCTAGAACTCTACCGCAAACGAGTAGAAGCAATCGCTCAAGCAGAAGAAAAAACTTCTGACGCTCAAGCAGCTCAATGCATCACATCTATCGAGCATGTATGCCCCCGCGTACCATTGAGCTAATATTCACTAAGTTTCCCCATAGAAAACTTCACATGAAAGGTATAGGTACAACACTCCCCTACATATAAAAATACTGATGTTCATGAAAGGGGCAGAAACTTTCCCCCACTACGACGTTTCTGCCACCTTTCATATCAGGCACATATCAAACATGTCATAGTGCCTCTCAAATCTTTTTCTTGTCGTATATTTGAGGATTCTTCCCTCAAAAATGTTTGTGTAAAAGCAACGGTTGCTTTTACTCCTTCCCCCACCACAATGCTGTGTTGAAAGGAAAAATACATGCAGACTATTTTGGCTGAGGGCGCATCTGCCCTCGTAGGAGCGGATGGAGTACCTACTGCATTAGGATTATTCTCCTCCGAATTTTTGGGAACCTTTATCCTCATTCTTCTTGGCGGTGGCGTTTGCGCTGCTTGTTCGCTACCAAAATCTATCGCTAAAGATGCAGGCTGGGTAGCTATTGCCTTGGGCTGGGGTATGGCAGTTTTTGCTGCAGTGTACCTATCTGGCCCATCTGGTGCGCACCTTAACCCTGCCGTCACCATCGGATTGTGGGCTGCCGGCGAAAACCTTGTCGGCGAAGTACCTGCAACAGCAGCAAATATGATGATTTACTTTGCGGGTCAATTTACGGGTGCCTTTACCGGTGCTGTCATGGTATTTCTCACCTATAAGAAACACTTTGATGAGGACACCGAACCAGGTGTCAAACTTGGTATTTTCTCTACCGGGCCAGCAATTCGTTCCTACGGTTGGAACGTATTTACTGAAGCAGTTGGAACCTTTGTACTCATCGGGTTCGTTGTAGCCTCAGGGCAAACTCCTTCCGGTCTTGGACCTTTGGCTGTTGCCCTCATCGTTGTCGGTATTGGTTTCTCTCTCGGTGGTGCAACCGGTTACGCTATCAACCCTGCTCGTGACCTTGGTCCACGTATTGCTCACGCAGTGCTACCTATCAAGGGTAAAGGCGATTCCAATTGGTCCTATGCTTGGGTTCCAGTTGTTGGCCCCATCATCGGATCTGTTGCAGCAGCAATTCTCGTTCCTATGTTCCTCGGAATCTAATTCGAGTTTGTAGGGTTTCTCATCACCGCACCGTTATTGCATTTTTCCATCATCTACTATTTGAGGTACACATTGACTCAACACAAGTTCTCCTTGGGTATTCTCAATGCCCCACCAGCAGCCAAACGTATCCCCGAAAGCGAAGTTCCGCAGCGTTACCGTCGTCTGCGTCTGAGCGTTTTTATGGGAATCTTCATCGGCTATGCAGGGTTCTATCTCATCCGTAATAACGTTTCACTTGTCTCAGCAGTACTCAAAGAGCACGATATCCTCAACGCTGTTGGTATCGGTATCGTTGCAAACGCGGTACTCTTCTCCTACGGGTTATCAAAGTTCTTCATGGCAATGCTCTCCGATAGAGCTAACGCCCGTTACTTTATGCCCCTAGGTCTAGCGCTTTCTGCAATCATCAATCTGATGATCGCCTTCATTCCAGCGCTATCAGCTACCGTCATGATTTTTGCTTTGACCATGTTCGTCAACGGCTGGGTACAAGGCATGGGATGGCCGCCCTCAGGACGTGTTCTCGTCCACTGGTTCTCAACCAACGAACGAGGATGGAAGACCTCCATTTGGAACTGTGCTCATAACGTCGGTGGTGCAGCTGTTGGTGTTATCTCAGCGTGGGCGCTCGATCACTACGCTCAGTCTGAGGCCGACTGGCGACCAGCGTTCTGGGCACCAGCTATTGTTGCACTCGTTGTCGCTTTCATTGCGTTCCTTCTAATTCGTGACCGTCCTGAAGCGGTTGGTTTGCCACCTATCGAAGAGTATCGTAACGACCCTCCTAAGGTTGCTTCTGAGGCTCAAGTTCCGTGGAAAGAGATGCTATTCAAGCATGTTTTGAAAAACAAAGTGATCGTGCTTTTAGCAATCACAAACGTCTTTGTTTACACTCTGCGATACGGAGTTCTTAACTGGATTCCGATTTATCTCACCGATAAGATTCACGGAACAAACGTCAAAGAAGGCATCCTCGGCTTTGCAATCTATGAGCTTGCAGGAATCATCGGCACACTCTTGTGCGGTTGGCTATCCGATAAAGTCTTCAAGGGTTGGCGTTCTGGCGCGGGGATGGTATTCCTTGCCGGTGTCGGTCTAGCTCTAGCAACGTATGCTTTGCTACCGGCAACTGCACCAATCGGAGTTTTCTACCTGCTCATCGCTATCATTGGTGGACTCATCTACGGCCCTGTGATGCTCATCGGCTTGCAGGCTATCGACCTCTCACCTCGTAATGTTGCAGGAACAGCCGCCGGTTTTACTGGGCTTTTCGGTTACCTACTTGGCGCTTCACTGGCATCTACCGGTGTAGGTCTACTCATCCACTATTTTGGTTGGGGCGTAGCCTATAGCGCACTGCTTGGAATTGTTGTTCTCGCACTCATCTTCATGTGGATTATCGGGCGCAAAGAACGTGAACTTCTCCAACAACGCGAGCTAGCAGACAACAACTAATTTTTCTCGTACGAGATATCTTTTGTCCATTATCAAAACATCAAACTTCACGAGGAAGTGACATTATGACTACCACCCTCCCCGAGCGTAAGAAGTACATTCTTTCCATCGACCAGGGAACAACCAGCTCTCGCGCGATTCTCTTCAACAAGAGCGGCGAGATTAAATCTATCGGACAGCTTGAGCACGAACAGATTTTCCCAAAGGCTGGATGGGTAGAACACAACCCTATGGAAATCTGGGAGAACGTCCGCCAAGCAGTTGGTCAGTGCATGACCAAAGCTGAGGTCAACCACCACGAAATTGCAGCGGTAGGTATCACCAACCAGCGTGAAACTGCTGTTGTATGGGATAAGACCACCGGTAAACCTGTATACAACGCTATTGTGTGGCAGGATACCCGCACTCAAAAAATTTGTGATGAGCTAGGCGGCGAAGCTGGCCCTGGCAAATACCACGATATTGTTGGTCTCAATTTGGCCACCTATTTCTCTGGACCTAAGGTCAAGTGGATTCTCGACAATGTCGAAGGTGCACGCGAAAAAGCAGAAGCCGGCGATTTGCTCTTTGGCAACACCGATACGTGGGTTCTCTGGAACCTGACCGGCGGTGTCGATGGAGGCGTCCACGTTACTGACGTCACCAATGCCTCCCGTACTCTGCTCATGAACATTCGCACCCTTGAGTGGGACGAAAACATTGCAGCAGATATGGGCATCCCCATGTCTATGCTCCCCGAAATTAAGTCTTCCTCCGAGGTGTACGGATACGGTCGTTCCCAGGGACTTCTCAACGGCACCCCTATTGCAGGTATTCTTGGCGACCAGCAGGCAGCAACTTTCGGTCAGGCATGCTTTGAAAAAGGTATGGCGAAAAATACCTACGGAACCGGTAACTTCATGTTGATGAACACCGGCGAAGAACCTGTTATCTCTGAGAATGGTTTGCTCACAACCGTTGCTTATAAGATTGGCGACCAAGCACCTGTCTACGCGTTGGAAGGCTCTGTTGCTGTTTCTGGTTCACTCATCCAGTGGCTTCGCGATAACCTGAAGATGATTGATAACGCGGCAGATTCCGAAGCTCTTGCTACAAGCGTTGAAGATTCTGGTGGATGCTACGTTGTTCCGGCGTTCTCTGGTCTCTTTGCACCACATTGGCGTCCAGATGCACGTGGCGTTATCGTTGGTCTGACCCGCTATGTTAACCGTGCACATATTGTTCGTGCTGCTCTTGAGTCTACCGCTTGGCAGACTCGTGAGGTTCTCGACGCAATGAACGCTGATGCACAGGCTGCAGGAACTAACGTTGATCTTTCTGAGCTACGTGTTGATGGTGGAATGACGGCAAACGAGTTCCTCATGCAATTCCAGGCAGATATTCTGGGGGTACCGGTTATTCGTCCTAAGGTCATTGAAACCACTGCATTGGGTGCCGCTTATGCTGCAGGTATCGCTGTGGGCTTCTGGACGGGAGAAGAAGACGTGACCGCAAACTGGTCTGAGGATCAGCGTTGGACTCCTCAGATGCCAACTGAAGAAGTGGAACGTCAATACCGCCTCTGGAAGAAGGCCGTAGCCAAGACTCTAGACTGGGTCGATGAGGACGTAGACCAAGACTAAAGCTATTGTCATTTTCACTTCTCGATAGCTGAATTCACTAACGCTGAGTCGTAGGTGTTGTTATTACTCCAACGTGAGTATTTATGACGCTTACGGCTCAGCGTTAGGCTTAATAGCAGATTTTTATGCTGGTTTTTGAGAGGGTGAAAATATGAGCATTACTTATCTTTCGTATCAGAATATTCTCGACCATTTTTCCCCTGCACAAGCGGTACACGCGCTGAGGAATACTTTAAGAAATGGCTATGATCCAAGTAATGATTACCCTCGTCAAAGAATGGATATGCCCTATGCGCAGCTACTCATGATGCCATCCTACACTTCTCATAGTTTCGGAATGAAAATACTCAGCTGTGCAGATACCTCTGCACGCCCTGACGTCCCTTTGATTCAGGGCTCTTATCTTCTCTTTAACGCACAGACTTTAGCCCCAACACATGTTCTTGATGGCGTGGCACTAACTGATATCCGCACGTCAGCGGTTTCTATTGCCGGTGTTTACCCTTATATTTCTGATTCTTCAGAACCACTAAAAACCGTCATTTTTGGTTGTGGCGCACAAGGACGCGCCCATCTTAAGACCCTCGAAAATACGCTCGAGGCAATACGTCCAGTAGAGCATACTTTTATCAGCCGTACCCAGCCAGAAGATATAACACAGTGGGTTCAGGCTGGTTCTCAGGACGCTACTCATGTCCTCAAACAGGCAGAGCTCATTCTTTGTACCACGACTTCGTCCACGCCCCTCTTTGAGGTAGAAGATATTAACCCTCACGCTATTATCGTTGCGGTAGGTTCCCATACTCCGCAGGCACGAGAAGTAAGTTCTTCGGTGATGGAAGTTGCTGAGGTGATTGTTGAAGATCGGGCAACTGCTCTTCGCGAATGTGGTGATGTCATCTGCGCTATTGAAGATGGTGTGTTATCAGAAGAAGAATTGTATTCTCTGTGTGATGTTGTTTCAGAACGTGTGAAGGTGCAGGCTGGTTGTCCTATTGTTTTTAAAACATCAGGTATGGGTTGGGAAGATTTAACATTGGCAGAAGCCATCGTAGCTGCTGTTCAACCCTAAGATAGCGGTATCCTAGAGTTATTATTACGTATCTTCTCAAGGCGCCATCATGATATATGGTGCGAAAGGTGTTCCTCATGCCTGAGTCTTTATCCAGTACGGTTGAAGAAAGAGCAGATGATGTGCAACCACGTTTCTATACCACCTGTTCTACACAGATTGGTACTATTTTTCTCTGTGCTGAGGAGGATGCGTTAGTTGGTGCTTGGTTAGAGGGCCAGAAGTATTTTCCTGATGAGAATCATCTTGGAACATTGATTTCAGCGGACGAGCATACTGTTCTTTCTCAGGCAGTCAAAGAGTTAGAAGAATATTTTCAGGGGCAACGTATTGTTTTTGAAGTTCCTCTTCGGCCAGAAGGAACAGATTTCCAGCTAGCGGTGTGGAATCTTGTCTCGGATATTCGTTATGGGTACACCAATACCTATGGTGCGATTAGTCGTATTGTCGGTCCTGGGGCGCCAGCTCAAGCCGTGGGTCAGGCGGTAGGACGTAATCCCTGTATTATTTTTATCCCATGTCATAGGGTTCTTGGGGCAGGCGGGAAAATGACCGGTTATGCCGGTGGCCTTTCGGCAAAACAGTGGCTATTAGAGTTAGAACGTTCTCGAGAGCTAGCTGGTGAGCGTCTTTTCTAGAGAATAAGAGTAGAGGAACAAGTAAAGCCGTGATAAAAACAATAAGTTTTTATCACGGCTTTTATATGTCGGGTTGACAGGATTTGAACCTGCGACCCCTTGACCCCCAGTCAAGTGCGCTACCAAGCTGCGCCACAACCCGAAATGCTCTATAGAAAGCCTTAGGCTTTCTAGCACCTAGACAACTATACAGCACCCATGAGAATGAATACAAACTCACAACCTAAAAAGTTTGGAGTCTTAGCTCACATTGATACTGTGTTGCGTCAGTTCATGAGATACACCATACGCAACACAGCATCACACAATAGATACTATTTAGCGGCGAGAGCCTTTAGAAGACTGACGCTTCTTATCAAGTTGACGGCGTTCACGCACACGCATCGAAATTTCAAGAGGAGTACCCGTATATTCGAAGGTCTCACGCAAACGACGCATAATGAACCGACGATATCCAGGGTCCAAGAAACCAGTTGTGAAGAGAACAAACTTTGGAGGGCGAGAAGACACCTGTGTACCAAACAGGATACGAGGCTGCTTACCACCACGTAGCGGATGCGGATGAGCAGCAACAATCTCACCCAAGAAAGCGTTAAGACGACCTGTAGGAATACGAGAATCCCATGATTCAAGAGCTGTTTCCAAAGCAGGAACAAGTTTGTCCTTGTGCCATCCCGTACGTGCAGAAATATTGACGCGAGGAGCCCACGCAACATGGGCAAGGTCACGATCAATTTCACGTTCTAGCTGGTCTCGACGTTCTTCATTAAGAGCGTCCCACTTGTTAAAGGCCAGCACGAGAGCGCGCCCAGAATCAACAACTTGCTGAATAATACGAATGTCCTGTTCAGAGATAGTCTCAGAAACATCGAGTAGAACAACACACACTTCAGAACGTTCAATAGCAGTCTGCGTCCTCAAAGAAGCATAGAAGTCCGCTCCCTTTGCCATATGCACACGGCGACGGATACCTGCGGTATCAACAAAACGCCAAGGGCGGTCCCCTAGCTCCACAATCTCGTCTACAGGGTCACGCGTTGTGCCAGCAAGGTCGTTCACCACAGCTCGTTCTTCACCAGCAAGTTTGTTCAACAGCGATGATTTACCCACGTTGGGACGACCTACAAGAGCTACACGACGAGGACCACCTAACGCTTCTGGCTCAGCATACTGAGAATGTTCAGGCATCACTTCGTACAACGCATCGAGAAGGTCGGCAAGTCCACGACCGTGCAAACCAGACACCGGATAAGGCTGTCCCATACCCAAAGACCACAGGTTATGAATTTCTGCCTCTTGATGTTCAGCATCCACCTTGTTAGCAATCAGCAAAAGAGGCTTATCAATGCGACGTAGCATACGAACAATTGCTTCATCCGTTGCAGAAATACCAACCATTGCATCTACTACTAATAGCACGACGTCAGCATGAGCTACAGCAATTTCGGCTTGAGCAGCAACCTGTGCATCGATGCCTTTAGCATCAGCTTCCCATCCGCCGGTGTCAACAAGAGTGAAATCTTTTCCGTTCCACTCTGCTTTATAAGAGACACGGTCACGAGTTACACCCGGCTTGTCTTCTACAACAGCCTCACGGCGCCCCAAAATACGGTTAATAATAGTGGATTTACCGACGTTTGGACGGCCGACAATAGCAACAACGGGGTCAGCTTCTTCGGTCTCGTCCTCGTTAGTGTCGAAGCCCCATGCGCCAAGTAGCTGGCGGTCTTCATCTTCTAGAGCGTAGTCTTCAAGACCTGCACGTAACGCTTCAGCACGCTGTTCAGCGGTCTCGTCATCAATCTGCGCTAAACGTTCTGATACGTTGTCGTTACCGTCGCCTAGATATTTTTTCTCATATTCATCGCGCTCTGGCGTAGTATTCTCTACCATAGAAATTCTTTTCTCTTCGCTCTTATTCTATTTAGTTCAAGTCTAATGCACTATTGGATTGAATCTGCTCTTCGATGGCTTGACGCACAGCAAGAATCGTCTGTTCAAAATCTAGTTCAGACGAATCCACCAAAGCGACGCCTTCAGCAGCTTCCATAAAGTTATTAACTTGGGAATCTTTGGCGTCACGTTCAGCAACCTGTTTTTGTAGCTGCTGCTGGTTCTGTGTTCCTCCAAGCTGAATACCACGACGAGCCATTCGAACCTCTTCAGAAGCTGTCAGCAGTACACGCGCATGAGCATCCGGCGCTACAACAGTTGTAATATCTCGACCTTCAACGACGATACGCCGTCCGCAGTCTTCGATGATTTGACGCTGTTGGGCAACCAGTAAAGACCGCACTTCGGGGATGGAAGCAACAGCAGAAACAGACTCTGAAATGCGCGGGGAACGAATCTGCTCAGATACTTCTACACCGTCCACTTTCAAGAACTTCTCATCAACGGTGGTACTTTGTTCTAGCGGGAAACGCTGTGTTGCCTCAATAATTGCTGATGGACGGTTAAGATCTATATTTTCTTCTAAGCAATACCAAGTCAGGGCACGGTACATCGCTCCAGTGTCTAGGTACGCCAACTGGTAGTGCCGTGCAATCTGCTCAGAGACTGAGGATTTTCCAGAACCAGAAGGTCCATCAATCGCGATTACAAGTTCTTTCATCGTCTTGTCTTCCTTCATCTTTATCGAACGACTTTCCAGCCGGCGTTCGTCAAATCTTCAACTAGTTTTTCATGCTCATTAGGGTTGACCGAAAGCTCTACCATGCCAACCGGCTGCCCTGGAGAATGTTCAAGACGTAAGTCCTCAATGTTCACACCCAACTCACCAATTTCTTGTAAGAGTTGAGCGATAGTCCCAGGAGTGTCTTCAACCAATACTACAATCTGTGAGAACGCAGAAGGCGCACCCCCATGTTTTCCGGGGATACGTGCCACACCAGCATTACCATCACGAATCATCTGCGCGATACTCAAGCGAGCGCCCTGCACCTGAGGGTTTTCAAGACTACAAATGATTCGGTCTAGTTCTTGACGTATCTCGTGCAGTGTTTCACGGACAGGCTCAGCGTTAGCTGCCAGAATCTGCGTCCATAAGGTTGGTTCAGACCCTGCGATACGAACGGTGTCTCGTAAGCCTTGTCCTGCTAAAGATAGTGCGTGTAGGGGTGTTTCCTGTAGTCGGGAAGCAAGTAGAGAACTCATGACCTGCGGCACGTGTGAAATACGTGCCACAGCGCGGTCGTGTTCTTGAGCGTCCATGGTTGTCACGATGGAGCCAAGCTCTGCACCTAAGTAGTGAGCAATTCTGATAGATTCTTCGGAAGAATCTTGATGTGGGCAGATGACAAAGGGGCGTGAGGTAAAGAGTTCTGCACGTGCAGCAACAGGCCCTGAACGTTCTCGTCCTGCCATGGGGTGTGCGCCCACATAACGGTGTGCCTCTGTCGAAGAGGCAAGAACGGCTTGGGCAATAGGTGCTTTGACAGAGGCAAGGTCTATTACCGTTGCGTCAGGCCATTGTTGTAGTTGTTCGATGACGATGTGTGCTACGACATCGGGCGGAGCAGCGACCACCACAAGTTGTGGTGCTTCAGGTAGCAGTTGTGCAAGTTCTGAGCTCTCAAGTCCGCGTTCTTGAGCACGTTTGTGAACAGATATTCCTGCGCCGATGTCTTCAGCAATGGCTTCTACCGTAGGAGAGATGTCTACGAGGTAGACGTCTCTGCCTTGAGTACGAAGGCAGAGCCCTACGGAGGCCCCCAGCAGTCCGGTTCCGATAATAAGAACTGGCGGCTGTGGGTACGTCCCGGTATGAGGTGATATGCTCATCGTTTTTTCTCTTGTTTAGAGGCCTACGGAAGCGAGGAGCTGGCCAATTTCGACTTTGGAGAGGTTGCGGATCGTTCCTTGTTTTTGGGAGCCGATACGTACGGGGCCCATTTGTACACGAACGAGTTTCTCTACTGGGTATCCTGCGGCGTCGAATAGACGGCGTACGATACGGTTTTTACCGGAGTGGATTGTTACTTCAATGAGGACGTGTCCGGGGGTAGAGTCTACAAGTTTGAAGCTATCTACTCGTGAGACGCCGTCTTCAAGACGAATGCCCTTTTTCATGTGTGCGCCCACGCCAGGTTCTACAGGTCCATGAACTTGCACCAAATAGGTTTTAGGAATCTCATAGCTAGGATGTGTCAGACGGTTTGTTAGTTCACCGTCGTTGGTCAGCAGTAAGAGCCCTTCAGTTTCTACGTCAAGACGGCCAACATGGAATACGCGTTGGCTCATCGAGGAGCGTAGGAAGTCATTGATGCAGGGGCGACCGTCAGGGTCTTCCATGGTAGAAACAACACCGGCGGGTTTGTTTAATGCCATGTAGATTTTACGTTCGTCAGTTTGAATGGTAATTCCGTCAACGCGGATGCTAACTTCTTCAGGATTGACGCGCACGCCGAGTTCGGTCACGAGTTCGTCGTTGACGGTGACACGGCCTTCAGTAATCATTTGTTCGCAGACGCGACGGCTTGCAACGCCGGCTTGAGCCATCACTTTTTGTAGTCGTACGCCGTCTTGTTCGTAAAATTCGTAGTGGTCTACGGGTTCTGCACGGGGACGGCGGGGGCGGTGGGGTCCGGCGTAGTTGGAGTTATTACGTTGTGGTCTGTATTCTCCACGTTCTTGTGCGAACGGTTTTCCAGAACGGAAACGTTTTCCGCCGTTGCCTTTACCGCCTTTGGGGATTCCACCTTTGCGGTGGGTGGTTCCCCGATTATTTTTAGCGCCGGATCGGTTCTGTGAACGGCCGGATGGTTTCTGTGTACTCATGTGTTTTCTCCTGTTTGTGCTGTAGTAGCACGTAGTGTGTTGAGTTTTTCTGTTCGAGTTGAAGAGTCTTTATCCGTGTTGAGGTAGGAGTCTGTTCTGCTCGTTAAAAGTTTTTTGTTGCTATTTCTAGGTCGTCTTCATCGGGTAAGTATGGGGCGAGGGGTGGTAATTCGTCCAAAGAATCTAGTCCAAGTTTTTCAAGGAAAAGTTCTGTGGTGATGTATTGTTGCGCCCGTGTGTGAGGTTCTGGTGTTGTTTCGACGATAAGCTCTCGTTGGAGAAGGGTTCGCACTGCAGAATCAGCGTTAGCTCCTCGAACACTTGTAATGTACGCTCGTGTAACAGGCTGTTGATAGGCGATGACTGCAAGTGTTTCCATCACGGCTTTAGGCAATTTTGAGTTTGCTTTTGAGCCGATAAAACGCCCTACCCAAGGGCTAAAATCTGCGCGTGAGTAGATACGCCATCCTCCTGCTACACGTCGGAGTTCTAGCCCGCGAGGTTCGTGTACGATATCTTGTTCAACATAACCATTATATTCTCGATATAGCTGGTCTAAAGCGTTATCTATAGCGTCTTCCGGTAAGAGTAAAGCTTCTGATAGTTCTCGAGTTCGTACCGGTTTTTGTGCGATGAGGAGGATAGCTTCGATGGCAGCTTTAGCGCCTCCCGGTTGAAGTTCAACGCGTGGGATGTCCTCATCGTTGAGAATAACAACAGGTTTCTGTTGGGTTTTTTGTGTTGCGTATTCTTCAGCTTTTTCAGGTTCTTCCCACGGGTTTTCAGGAGCTTCAACGCTCTTTTGAGTATCTGAAAAGTTGTATTGTTCTTCTTCATGGTCTTGGTCGTCTTCGGGGTTCCATGCACCAGAATTGAGAAGTTCAAGGTCGGAGGCAGTGTAATCGTATTCTTCTGGGTATTCAGACATTTTCATTGCTCCTGCGCTATGGGTGTGCACGTTGTTTTTTCGCGGGTGTATTGCGCTGTTACACGAATCGTTCCTAGAGGTTTTTCTTGGTGTAGAGCAATGGCTCCTTGCTGGTATAGCCCAAGAAGAGCCAGAAAACGAACGATAGCTATCTCATAGACATTGGTACCTTGTAAAAGTTCGAGGAAAGATATTTCTTCGCCGTCTTGTAGGCGTTCTTTAATATGTTCTTCTTCTGCGGCAATGGTCGTGAGAGGTTCTTGTAAATGTTCGGTGTTGACGGTTGGTTCTGGTGTATGAACTGTTTCTAACTCTTTGAGCTTTAATGCTCGAGCAGCAATGCGCGCAAATTCTTCGATGCCAGTGTTAAAAACAAGTTCGGGGAGAACCTTTACAAGATGAGGTTCGAGGGCGACTTCTCGAGCAAAGCGGTGTGATTCTTGCTCGTATCTGGTGTTCAAGTATTCTGAGACTTCTCGATAGGCACGGTATTGCAAGAGTCGTGCGAAGAGTAAGTCTCGAGCTTCTAATAAGGCTGCATCATAGTTATTTTCAGCGGTGGTATCGCGTGGTAATAGTCGGGAAGCTTTGAGCTCTAGAAGTGTTGCTGCAGTAACCAAAAAATCGCTGGCGGTATCTAACGCCTGAGGATGGTGTTGCTGATAAAGAGCCGAAATATACTCCATAAATTCATCGGTCACTTCAGATAAAGCAATATCTGTGATGTCGAGTTTACGGCGAGTAATCAGGGAGAGTAAAAGGTCAAACGGCCCTTCAAAGTTCTCAAGAGTAAGGTTGAAGGGTGTTGGTGTTCTCTCGTCTGAGGTAGTGGATGTCGGTGCCATCACGGCAGCGACCGGCTCTGTCGTCATAGATGTAGCAGGTCCTTCTTAAAAAGATATAGGTTGATGTCCTTACCACGATTCTGCCGTAGAACAGAAGAAAAGTGCAAGGGTATGAGCGGGTAGCTTTGCCCACGTTTAGGCGGCACCACCACGGCTGATCAGTTCACGTGCTAATTGGCGGTAGGCTTCTGCCCCCGGATGGGTCGCAGCATACGACAAAATAGGTTCTGCAGAAACGCTTGCATCAGGGAATTTAACGGTTCGTTTAATGACGGTATCGAAAACTTTGTCTCCAAAGGCGTCAATAATACGAGCGAGCACTTCTTTAGAATGCAAGGTACGCGAATCAAACATAGTTGCGAGAACACCGTCAATTTGAAGTTTAGGATTGAGGCGCTCTTGCACTTTCTCGATAGAATCCACCAATAAGGCGACCGCGCGCAGGGCGAAGAACTCACAAATAAGAGGAATGATGACGCCGTCACTAGCTGTAAGCGCATTGACAGTTAAAAGACCAAGAGAAGGCTGACAATCAATCAGAATAACATCGTATTTATGAGCCACTTTGCGTAGAGCACTAGCTAAGACTTGTTCACGAGCGACTTCGTTCACGAGCTGAACTTCAGCCGCAGAAAGGTCAATATTTGCAGGGAGTAAGTCAATATTTTCGACGTTGGTGCTTTGAATAACCTCGCGAATATCAACGTTACGGTCCATCATGACGTTATATACCGTTAGGTCTAGCTCGTGTGGGTTAGCACCAAAACCGGCTGATAGTGCGCCTTGTGGGTCAAAATCAACGAGTAGGACGCGTCGCCCGCATTCGGCAAGAGCCGCGCCAAGGTTAATAGTTGAGGTGGTTTTACCAACCCCACCTTTTTGGTTCACCATAGAAATAATACGAGCTGGGCCGTGGGTTTGCAGTGGCGCAGGATCAGGGTATGTCCGCAAAGGACGACCTGTTGGACCAGTCTGTGAATGATCATCAAAAGATTTATTCATGTGCATTACCTTTATGAAACCGAAAATTGTTCTCTCTCTAGAGTACAGCCTAGAGTCAAATTATCTCTGGTTAAAGAGCTCGTGGATGAGTTGCAGCGAAGACTTCGCGTAACGTTTCTGCCGTAACTTTAGTGTAAATCTGGGTTGTTGTCAGTGAAGCATGACCTAAAAGTTCTTGAACAACACGGATATCTGCTCCACCTTCTAACAGATGCGTAGCATAAGAATGTCTGAGTGTGTGCGGAGAAATATCTGAGACGATACCCGAGCGTTCTGCAGCGCTCTTAATCATGAGCCATGCTCCTTGACGCCCTAAACGTCCACCGCGAGCGTTCAAAAATAGTGCGGGGGTTCCTTTGCCCTGCTGAGCAAGTATGGGGCGAGCGCGCACCAAATATTCTTCTATGGCTTGTACGGCATACGAACCAACAGGAACGATTCTTTCTTTCGATCCTTTGCCCCATAGCCTTACCATGCCAGTACGCTGTTTCTGTTCAGAAGTATCTACAGTGGGCTCTTGCAGAGAAATATCGTCGAGGTCAAGGGCAAGGACCTCCGAGATACGTGCCCCTGTGGAATATAGAAACTCTAAGACGGCGCGGTCACGAAGACCTGTGGTGGACTGTTTATCGGGGCTTTCTAGAAGAGCTTTAACTTCTTCATAAGAAATACCTTTAGGTAGTCTTGACGCGATTTTAGGTGGTTGAATATGAGATGCGGGGTCGTCTTTTGTGGTGTTTTCTTTAAACCAAAAACGGTGTAGTCCTCTCACCGCAACAACAGCTCTTGCTACGCTACGTACGCTGAGCGGTTTCTGTTCTGGAGAGTCTCTGGTTGCAAGCTCGGTGACAAAATCACGGATGTGTTTTGAGGTGATGGCGTGAGGAGAAATGATTGCGTTCTGCGTCAAAAATGTTTCGTATCGTTGTAGATCACGCCGATAGGACTCCACCGTATTTTTACTCAGGGATCGTTCGATAGTGAGAAATTGCAGATATTGTTCTATGCCACGATGTACAGCTGTTGGTGTTGAAGGTGTTGTCATAGAAATATAATCTTATGATTTTTCTGCTGGGCTGATAGGCCCGATGTAATCTTTTGTTCTGTACCGAGGATGCGCTTCAAATGGTGCGTGAGCAGAATAAAGATGAGCAAAATTCTGTTGATGGGCTACATAGGTAGCAAGAATCGCGTTGGTCGCACTAGGATTGTGTATTCTGCCGGAGAGGACGGCCGTAACCGCGTCATCAAGGTTGACCCAACGCATCACAATCTCAGATTCTTCATCTTCTCGAATATGCTGGTGTTCTTGATCAATAGGGGTAATATCTCGTGCTAAGAATACTCGGCAGGTTTCGGTACTTCCTCCTGGAGAATTATAGAACTCCATTAACGTATCCCATTGTTTGGCTCTCAGAAAAGCTTCTTCAGCGAGTTCTCGTTGTGCCGCTTCGAGAGGAGTTTCTCCTGCCACATCTAATAGTCCAGCAGGTATTTCCCAAAGGTTCGCACGCACGGGGTGACGGTATTGACGAATCAGAAGAATTTGCTGTTCTTCATTCAATACTGCAATCGCAACAGCACCTGGGTGGTCTAAGAAGTCCCGTTCAAAGGGTTTTGATTCTTCGGTGAGAGAGACGCTTTCTCTCACAACATCCCAGATACGACCACCGCAGAGGAGTTCTCGCCGGTGCAGGGGGCGTGGATCGATATCATCGGTCAGCTCTTCTGACGAGAGATGCATGATGGAACCTTCCTGATATTGTCTCAAACATATATCAGTCTACAACCGAGGTATACGGTACAACTATCGATAATAGACAAGATACAGAAAGTCGGGTGCCAGAGTGTTTTTCTCCAGTACCCGACTTTCTTACCTCAGGTTTTTTATTACCCCGTTATTTTGCACGTTGTGCAAGCGCTGCCCTAATTAGACCAACAAACAATGGGTGTGGTCGTGTTGGGCGAGAACGGTATTCGGGGTGTGCCTGCGTTGCGACGTAATAAGGATGTACATCTTCAGGGAGTTCAACGTATTCTACGAGATTTCCGTCAGGAGATACACCACTGATAACAAGTCCAGCCTTTTCTAGCTGTTCACGATATTCGTTGTTAACTTCGTAACGGTGGCGGTGACGTTCTGAAACTTCAGTAGCACCGTAGGTCTTCGCTACGACAGAATCAGCGTTTAAAGTTGCGGGGTAAAGGCCAAGGCGCATCGTTCCGCCAAGGTCTCCGGCGCCCTCAACAAATTGTTGTTGTTCTTTGATAGTGGCGATGAGCGGTGATGGTGTTTCAGGATCAAATTCTGTTGATGATGCATCACGAATTTCTAGCACATTGCGCGCGTATTCAATCACCATTGACTGTAGACCTAGGCAAATGCCTAATGTTGGAATGTGATGTTCACGCGCATATTTGAGTGCCCCAATTTTACCGTCAAGACCACGAATACCAAAACCACCAGGAACGAGGACTGCGTCCATCTCACGTAGTTGGTGTGCAGCATCTTCGTCAGTGGCGCAGAGGTCAGCCGCTACCCATTTGACGTTCACTTTAGCGTTGTTTGCAAAGCCTCCAGCACGTAAGGCCTCAGAGACAGAAAGATACGCGTCAGGTAGGTCAATATATTTTCCGACGAGGGCAACATTAACCTCAGATTGCGGCTGGTGTACAGCGGTGAGAACTTTGTTCCATTCGGCAAAGTCAGCCTCTTGATAGTCAAGACCAAGATAATCAAGGATATAGGTGTCTAGCCCTTGGCTGTGAAGAGTTTTAGGGATGTCATAGATGCTAGGCGCATCAGCGCAAGAGATAACTGCTTCAGGGTCAACATCGCAAGCGTTCCCAATTTTCTTCTTATGAGATTCTGGAACTTCTCGTTCGCATCGAAGGACGAGCCCATCAGGAATAATACCCAAACCACGAAGCGCAGCAACTGAATGCTGAGTAGGTTTAGTTTTGAGCTCTCCGGAAGGCCCAATAAAAGGCACTAAGGACACGTGTAGGAAGAAGACATTATTTCGTCCGACGTCTCGGCGAACTTGTCGGGCAGCTTCAAGGAACGGCTGAGATTCAATATCACCAACAGTTCCACCAATTTCAGTAATGATAATATCGGGTGCATCTTCGCGTGTTGCAGGTACTCTCATACGACGTTTAATTTCATCAGTGATATGAGGAATAACCTGAACGGTATCGCCAAGGTATTCACCGCGACGCTCTTTAGCGATAACAGTAGAATAGACTTGTCCGGTTGTTACGTTGGAAGACTGGTCGAGATTTTCGTCAAGGAAACGTTCGTAGTGACCGATGTCAAGGTCTGTTTCTGCCCCATCATCTGTTACAAAAACTTCTCCATGTTGGAAGGGGTTCATCGTACCGGGGTCTACGTTGAGGTAGGGGTCAAACTTTTGCATCGTCACGGATAGACCACGAGAGCGTAGTAGACGCCCTAGAGAAGATGCTGAAAGTCCTTTACCGAGGGATGAAGCTACACCACCAGTCACAAAAATCTGATGTGTTACTTTGCCGTTATCTGAAGTCTTTTTTTCATTCGCCACGGAATTCCACCTTATCATTGATATTCTTCTGAGCCAACACCACTCACCTATTGCACGTGAGCAGGTCGTGAGATGTTCTTCCCATTTTTCAGCAGTTCTCTTGCATGTTCTTGAGCAGAGAGAGATTCGTCATGTCCGGCTAGCATACGAGCTAACTCTACGACACGTTCTTGTTCATCAAGCACTTTAACCTTCGATAGCGAAGCATCATCATTCTTCATCACAAGAATATGTTGATCAGCAAAAGCCGCAACTTGAGGCAAATGTGTGACCACCAGAACCTGAACATGTTGAGCGAGCATCGCTAGTCTCCGACCAATCTCAACAGCAGCTTTACCGCCTACCCCAGAGTCTACCTCGTCAAAAATAAAAGTAGGGACGGGGTCAACTTCTGCCAAAACAACTTCAAGCGCTAACATCACACGAGAAAGCTCACCACCAGAAGCACCTTTTCCTAAGGGACGAGCCGTAGCCTTCTCATGCGGTTTAAGTAAAAACTCAATAGTGTCTTTGCCAGAAGGCGTGAACTTTGCGCTCTCTTGAACGTCAACAACAAGTTCGGCATGAGGCATAGCTAAAGCGCTCAATTCCTCAGACACAGCATGAGCAAGTTTCTTCGCTGTACGCTGCCTGATCTGCAACATCTGTTCAGCTTGCCGTTGAAGACGTTCTCGAAGGTCTTGCAGTTCGTCTTCAAGCTCTTCAATGCGGTGTGGATCATCGTTCAACGTCAAAAGACGTTCTTGAGATTCTTCTGCCCATTGAAGCACTTCAGCAATATCTGAACCATATTTGCGAGTAAGAGTCTTCAGCTGAGCTAAGCGCTCTTGAACTTGTGCTAAACGCTGGGGGCCTTCACTATCTAAATTCGAGGTATAGGACGATAGCTCTTCAGCAATATCCGTAATCTGTATCAGCGCGTCATTGAGTCGTTGCACTAGCGCCGCCAGTTGCTCGTCTGAAGAAGATTCCACCTCTAAAGCAGAACGAGCTGTATCTAATAAGGCAAGGACGTTAGCGCTCTCAGCTTCGAGGTATTCTGCTCCTGTTAAAGCTGCTAAAGCTGTCTGCGCGGCAGAACGTAAAGACTCAATATTTGTTAGTCTTAAACTTTCTTGAGCTAATTTTTCATCTTCACCAAGAAGAGGTTCTATTGCGTTAATTTCGTTTAAAGCGCTTTCTAATGTTTGCGCTTCAAGAGCTCTCTCACGAGTATTCTCGCGCACTTGACGTAGCTCCGTTGCAATATGGCGATAACGCTCATAATGCTGCTGATAATCGCGTTGTATATTGGACAGCTCATCACCAGCATAAGAGTCAAGGGCTCGTCGTTGCTCTGCAGAAGATTTCAAACGAATCTGGTCCGATTGTCCGTGCACCGCCACAAGGGTTTGACCAATTTCCGCTAATTTTCCGATAGGTGCAGAACAACCGCCAACATGAGCACGTGAACGTCCTTGAGCAGAGACAGTACGAGCCAATAACAATTCGCACTGGTTTTGATCAATATGGTCGAAACTACCTCCAGCGTCTTCTGCTAGAGCAAGAGCTTTATGGTTTTTAGGCAAACGCATCACGGCTTCAGCTAAAGCGTTCTTCGCACCGCTTCGTACCGTTCCAGCGTCACTACGTGCACCAAGTAACATGCCGAGGGCAGTAACAACCATTGTTTTACCGGCTCCAGTTTCGCCAGTCAACACAGAAAACCCCGGTTCTAGCGGCAGGCGAGCATCAGTAATAACACCCACGTCACGCAGATGAATCTCTTCAATCATAAAATAGTGTCTCTCTTATTCTTGGGATGCTTTTTCATCATGGATTGCGTTATAGGGTCCACGCCAACCGCGAATAGGAAGTTCAAATTTTGCGACAAGACGTTCGGAGAATGGTGCTGTATGTATTCGTGCTAGACGAACGTACTTATCTGATCGTGATACTTCGACTCGTGCACCAGCGGGTAAGTCAATAGTTCGGCGTCCATCACACCACAATACGCCGGTCACCCCATTATGAGGTAACAGTTCAACGGCAAGCAAAGAAGTCGGCGCGGTCACGAGAGGACGGGAGAAAAGAGCATGTGCAGATAACGGTACGATAAGCATTGCTTCCACTTCTGGCCATACGATAGGTCCGCCACCAGAGAAAGCATAAGCTGTTGAGCCGGTTGGTGTTGCCATAACAACCCCGTCACACCCAAAGGTGCTCAACGGACGTTTGTCGACTTCGATAACTACCTCAATCATTTTTGCGCGGTTACTTTTTTCAACACTTGCTTCGTTCAGAGCCCATGTTTCGACTAATTTTTGATGCCCGTGCCATGCTTTTACCTCAATAGCCATGCGTTCTTCGACGGTGTAGTTATTTTCAACGATGCATTGCACGGTCTCTTGAAGATCAGATTCTTCAGATTCGGCTAGAAAGCCAACGTGCCCGAGGTTAACACCAACGAGGGGAATATCTGTATGACGTACTTTTTCTGCTGCACGCAGAATAGAGCCGTCGCCACCAAGGACAATCCCTAGTTCAACGTCAACGAGTGCTACTGCTTCACGAGCAACCGCGACGGGTACGGGGTCTTGCCACCCCTCAACGAGACATTCGAGGTCGCTACGTTCAAGGACGGGAATTAGCCCCGATTCGTGTAGCTGAGTGCATACGGTACGTGCCGCCCGTCGGGCTTCTTCACGTCCGGTATGTGCAAAGACGAGAATTTTTCGAGAAAAAGAGTTCTTTTGTGTTGAGGTGCTCACCTTATAAATCTTATGGCACTTTTGCGTTGAGGTTGAGCTAGCCTGCACTATTTAGTACACCAAAGGAAAAATTCTTGATTTCCGTCTTGTCCCGGTAATGGACTTTTTTCAAGACCGGCAATGTTAAGTCCGCAGCTTTTAGCGCTCAAAGAGACTTTTTCGATAGCTTCTTGGTGTGCTGTTGGATCGCTGACGACTCCCCCACGCCCAATTTTATGTTGGCCCACTTCAAATTGGGGTTTAATCATCAGCAGGAGGTCTCCACCCATTTTAGTTGCTTGGGCTAATGCGTCCATGACCAGGGTTAAAGAGATAAAAGAGAGGTCAGAAACAGTAAGATCTACTGCTCCTCCGATATCTTTTAAACGTAAATATCTAACGTTCATCCCCTCATAGACACTAACGCGTGGGTCTTCTCGTAGTTCAGGAACGAGCTGGTCATGTCCTACGTCAACTGCGGCAACGTGCGCTGCACCTTGTTGGAGTAAGACATCTGTAAATCCTCCGGTAGAGGCCCCAGCATCAAGACAGTATTTGCCAGTGACTCTAACGTCAGAGAAGATTTTTAATGCGCCCATCAGTTTATGTCCTGCTCGGGACACATATTGGGTATGCTCACTATCGTGCACCGTAAGAGTGTCCTGAAGTAGCACGTCGTAGGAACTTTTTGTGACGATGACGCCGTTGACCGACACGAAACTATCGTGAATGAGTTTCTGAGCGAGAGTCCGTGATCGAGCTAAGTTACGGTTCACGAGTTCTTTATCGAGTCTCACTCTAAAGAGTCACCCTTTTGAAGATAGTCCTCTAACCCGTTGATCAGGGACCAAAGTTCTTGAGTTTTTTGGTCCATGGTATCTAGAGTCTCGGCCTGTTCTAGCTGATAGATAAAATGTTCTACGTAGGAAGAATCTAATCTTTCAGCTTCTTCCTCTGAGGAAAGTTTGTCGCGTGCATTATCGTTTGTCACGAATAATTTCTTCCGGTTGGCAGCTTTCTTTTTGTTGTGGATGCGCTGCCCACCATGCAGCACAAGCTACTCGCCATGCGTTAAGTTCTTCTCCACGACCGGTCACGGTGAGGGTCTTACCCTCGGTTACGGCAGAGTATCCTGCACCGTCAGCCCTGTAGAGGCCCTCGGTAACGTTAATATTTATTGTTGGATATTCTGTGAAGAAGTCGTTTAATGTGGCCAGAATATAGTCTGGACGGTCTTGAACTGGCGCCTGCAGAATACTTTGATAGCTTTCTACGCCGGTCAGAACGCAAGCAGTTGCCATACCGGCTTTATTTCCACCGCGAATATCGGTGTCAAGACGGTCTCCTACAACAACTGGTGCGCTACTCTTGAGTTTTTGAGCTCCAGTTCTGAAGATTGCGGCTTCTGGTTTCCCTGCAATATATGGTGTTCTACCCGTTGCTTTAGCAACGGCATAGACTAGTGTGCCGTTGCCGGGGGCCATTCCACGGGCTTGTGGAATAGTCCAGTCAGTGTTGGTTGCAATCCACAGAATTTCTGGGTCCGCTAGGGTAAAGGATGCTTCGGCTAAGTTTTCCCATACCATTTTTGGGTTAAAACCTTGAACAACAGCTTGAGGATTTTCTGTCTGGTGGTAAACCGCTTTAAAACCTGCTGCTTCAACACAGTCTGCAAGATCTTGAGTTCCTGTAATCAGAACTTTTGCCCCTGTTTTAAGGTGTTCTCGTAAGAGTTCTGCTGCAGCTTGTGCAGAGCTAACAATACGTTCTGCTGAGGTGTCTACCCCTAGAGAACGTAAGTGTTCTGCAATGGTTTCGACGCTTCGTGAAGCATTATTTGTCACAAATGCGACAGGTACACCTTCGTATTCTGCACGGTTAAGCGCTTGAGGTGCGCCGTCAATTGCATGCAGGCCAGCGTAGACGACGCCGTCAAGGTCGCTCAGAATAGCATCATGTTTTTTGATTAACATACTATGCTTCTTTGGATGTTTTATCGGTAGTTTTCTCGTCGGCTACAGAAGATTCTTCTTCAGCCGGTGATTCTTCAGTAGATGCTGAGTCAGTCTCTTCTATAGTGTCTTCTTCAGTAGGTGCTTGTGATGTCGAGTTTTCAGCTTGAGACTCTAATTCACTAATATCTACTGAAGGTTCTTCTGGTTCAAGGAGTTCTTCTTCAGCGAAAATATCAAAAATTTCAGGCTCTACGAAGTTTCCTTGGCCTAAAGCTGCTTCGGTCATGAAAGCAAGACGGTTCCAACGTGCTGCTTCTTTACCGCGTCCAGCTTCTTCGAGAAGATTCGCGTATGCGGAGAAGAGACGTGGACTGTATTCGAATCCACGTTTGCTGTTCAGCTCGGGGATTTCTAGTGCTTTCATTGCATCTTGCAAGTTGCCTTGATCATGATGAATACCTGAAAGTACAAGAGCGATTTCGACGCGAGTTGCAGGTTGTAAGTCTTGGTCGAAGCGGAATTGTTCTGCCATTTCTAGGGCTTTATCGATACGTCCTAGAGCTCGTTCGCTGTCGATTAGTAACGCTAAATGTTGGTTGGAACCGCTGATACGACGGTGTGTGCGAAGTTCACGAAGGCATAAGTCATAGTTTTCAGCAACATATGCGGCGACTCCTGCTGCTTCACGCACTGTTCCAATACGTCCTGCACGGCGAGTAGCGGCAACGGCGTGTTCTAACGCGAATTGTGGATCAAGTTCGAGGTATCGTCCTGCCATAACAAGATGTTTTGCCACAACTTCGGCGTTATCTTTTTCGAGAGCTCGTAGCTCACGAAGGATGTATCCTTCAAGTTCACGACCGGTCACATCAGTGTCTAGCTCTGGAGCTTGTGGGCGTGCCGGACGGTAGCCTTCTTTACGGGCAAAACGCTCTTCACGCTGTTCTACTCCTCCACGGCGATGTCCACCTTGAGGTTTATTTTCGTTGTTATAGCGTCGTCCGCCTTTGTTACGGTCTTGGTAGGAACGTTCAGAGCGGTTATTATCGCGGGAAGGGCGACGGGCTGAAGAAGAACGTTCTGTATCTTTTGAGTAGCGTTTTTCTCCGTCACGACCACGGTCATTAAACTTTTTGTGGTTGCCAAAGCTCTTTGTGTATTCTCCACGAGAAGCAGAACGCTGACGGTCAGGTCGTTGAGCTTTTCCTCCTTGATCTTTTCGATCGTTGTTCTGGCGCGCGTCACGGCGGGAGTAGTCAGACAAATTATGCTCCTCTATTATTGTGAAGATGATTCACGTTATGGCGTTGAATATATAGTTTATCGAGGTATTTCAGGATGAGCTATCGACACATCAAAAGTGTTGATGCGTTTTCTCTTACACGTTACTCAATATAGGTAACAAAAAAGGAGGATTTCTACCAGTTTTACCTGGAAGAAATCCCCCTTCAAATAATAATGCGGCAACAACCTACTCTCCCACACCGTCCCCAGTGCAGTACCATCGGCTCGGTAGGTCTTAGCTTCCGGGTTCGGGATGGAACCGGGCGTTTCCCCTACGATATAATCACCGCAAATCTATTTAATAATCAATACCTGCAAAAGTTTTATAACTCTTGTGGTTTGTTATTAG
>NZ_JBLXYA010000014.1:0-5542 GCF_048512865.1 Rothia sp. P13129 | reverse complement strand
GTGTTTTGGGTGGGTGTAGAGTAGTACGAGTCGTCAGGGCGTGTGAGTGTTTATCGCTCCTTGTCAGATGATGTTTTTGATAATTTTATGAGTGGTTTTCCTTGGTTTTCTGGGGATGGTTTGTTGGCTGGGTTTTTCTGGTTGGTGGGTTGTTTCTGGTTTGCTGTGTGGTGTGTTTCACTTGTTTTGGTGTTGCATGTTGCGGGGGATTGCTGGTAAGGTTATCTGGTTGCCTGCTTTGGTGGGTGGCTGAAAAATGAGATTGACCGGCGTGGTTGTCACTGGGATTGTTTTTCTTGGTGTGGTTGCGTGTGGTTTGTTGCTTGAGAACTCAATAGTGTGCTTTTTATTGTTCATAGCATCATCACGTGAGTGTGGTGGTGTGTGACTACAACTGATACCAAATTTTTATATATTTTATTTTGATATAACCTTTTTGGTTTCAGAATGACAGCATTGAAATGATGACCGAGTCACCGTACCCCGTGTGGCGTTTGAGGTTGTTGTTTTGTTTTTTATTTTGAGATCAGGTTTTCAAATGTCTTTTGTTTTCTAACGGAGAGTTTGATCCTGGCTCAGGACGAACGCTGGCGGCGTGCTTAACACATGCAAGTCGAACGATGAAGCTCCAGCTTGCTGGAGTGGATTAGTGGCGAACGGGTGAGTAATACGTGAGTAACCTGCCTTTGACTCTGGGATAAGCCTGGGAAACTGGGTCTAATACTGGATATGACCATTCTTCGCATGGAGTTTGGTGGAAAGGGTTTGTACTGGTTTTAGATGGGCTCACGGCCTATCAGCTTGTTGGTGAGGTAATGGCTCACCAAGGCGACGACGGGTAGCCGGCCTGAGAGGGTGACCGGCCACACTGGGACTGAGACACGGCCCAGACTCCTACGGGAGGCAGCAGTGGGGAATATTGCACAATGGGCGCAAGCCTGATGCAGCGACGCCGCGTGAGGGATGACGGCCTTCGGGTTGTAAACCTCTTTCAGCAGGGAAGAAGCGAAAGTGACGGTACCTGCAGAAGAAGCGCCGGCTAACTACGTGCCAGCAGCCGCGGTAATACGTAGGGCGCGAGCGTTGTCCGGAATTATTGGGCGTAAAGAGCTTGTAGGCGGTTTGTCGCGTCTGCTGTGAAAGACCGGGGCTTAACTCCGGTATTGCAGTGGGTACGGGCAGACTAGAGTGCAGTAGGGGAGACTGGAATTCCTGGTGTAGCGGTGAAATGCGCAGATATCAGGAGGAACACCGATGGCGAAGGCAGGTCTCTGGGCTGTAACTGACGCTGAGAAGCGAAAGCATGGGGAGCGAACAGGATTAGATACCCTGGTAGTCCATGCCGTAAACGTTGGGCACTAGGTGTGGGGGACATTCCACGTTTTCCGCGCCGTAGCTAACGCATTAAGTGCCCCGCCTGGGGAGTACGGCCGCAAGGCTAAAACTCAAAGGAATTGACGGGGGCCCGCACAAGCGGCGGAGCATGCGGATTAATTCGATGCAACGCGAAGAACCTTACCAAGGCTTGACATACACTGGATCGGATCAGAGATGGTTTTTCCCTTCGGGGCTGGTGTACAGGTGGTGCATGGTTGTCGTCAGCTCGTGTCGTGAGATGTTGGGTTAAGTCCCGCAACGAGCGCAACCCTCGTTCTATGTTGCCAGCACGTTATGGTGGGGACTCATAGGAGACTGCCGGGGTCAACTCGGAGGAAGGTGGGGATGACGTCAAATCATCATGCCCCTTATGTCTTGGGCTTCACGCATGCTACAATGGCCGGTACAATGGGTTGCGATACTGTGAGGTTGAGCTAATCCCAAAAAGCCGGTCTCAGTTCGGATTGGGGTCTGCAACTCGACCCCATGAAGTCGGAGTCGCTAGTAATCGCAGATCAGCAACGCTGCGGTGAATACGTTCCCGGGCCTTGTACACACCGCCCGTCAAGTCACGAAAGTTGGTAACACCCGAAGCCGGTGGCCTAACCTTTTTGGGGGGAGCCGTCGAAGGTGGGATTGGCGATTGGGACTAAGTCGTAACAAGGTAGCCGTACCGGAAGGTGCGGCTGGATCACCTCCTTTCTAAGGAGCTCAATCTTTTGGTTGGCCTGGTTTGTTCACGAGTGTTGGACACTGGGTTTGCTCATGGGTGGAATGTTGGTTGTGGTTTTTGGATGGTAGAGGGCGCATTGTTGGGTTTTGAGGTTGCAGGCTTTGGTTTGTGATTCTCGTTTTGCCTGGTGCTGATGGGTGCTGCTGTTTTTTGTGGTGGTGTTTGTTGGTAGTTGGGTTGTTGTTTGAGAACTGTATAGTGGACGCGAGCATCTTCTGGAAACTGTTTGAATGATTTTTGTTGTTTGGATGTGTTTCTTTGATTTGTAAAACTTAGTTATTTTGAAATAATCTTTGATTATTTTGTGTGTCGTAAGTCATTAAGGGCACACGGTGGATGCCTTGGCATCAGGAGCCGATGAAGGACGTGTGAATCTGCGATAAGCCTCGGGGAGTCGATAACAGGACGTTGATTCGAGGATTTCCGAATGGGGAAACCCAGCAAGTTGTAAGGCTTGTTACCACCAGTTGAATGTATAGGCTGGTTGGGGGGAACGCGGGGAAGTGAAACATCTCAGTACCTGCTGGAAGAGAAAATAAATAATGATTCTGTGAGTAGTGGCGAGCGAAAGCGGATGAGACTAAACCTGTGGTGTGTGATACCGGTTAGGGGTTGCATCATGGGGGTTGTGGGAGCAGCGTGGTAGTTCTAACTGGCTACTGGCTTGATGTCGTGTTGGGTAGGTGAAGGCCTTGGGATGGGCTGCCGTAGAGGGTGAGAGTCCCGTAACCGAAATTTGACACGCCGGGCGTTTGTTTTCCCGAGTAGCACGGGGCTCGTGGAATCTCGTGTGAATCTGCCAGGACCACCTGGTAAGTCTAAATACTTCCTGATGACCGATAGTGAATCAGTACCGTGAGGGAATGGTGAAAAGTACCCCGGGAGGGGAGTGAAATAGTACCTGAAACCGTGTGCTTACAAGCCGTTGGAGCCTTTTGGGGTGACAGCGTGCCTTTTGAAGAATGAGCCTGCGAGTTAGTGTTCTGTCGCGAGGTTAACCCGTGTGGGGTAGCCGTAGCGAAAGCGAGTCTGAATAGGGCGTTTGAGTGGCAGGATCTAGACCCGAAGCGGAGTGATCTATCCATGGCCAGGTTGAAGCGACGGTAAGACGTCGTGGAGGACCGAACCCACTTCAGTTGAAAATGGAGGGGATGAGCTGTGGATAGGGGTGAAAGGCCAATCAAACTCTGTGATAGCTGGTTCTCCCCGAAATGCATTTAGGTGCAGCGTCGTGTGTTTCTTATCAGAGGTAGAGCTACTGGTTGGCCGATGGGCCGTATTGGTTACTGACGTCAGCCAAACTCCGAATGCTGGTAAGTGAGAGCGCGGCAGTGAGACAGTGGGGGATAAGCTTCATTGTCGAGAGGGAAACAGCCCAGACCATCAATTAAGGTCCCTAAGCGTGTACTAAGTGGGAAAGGATGTGGAGTTGCTTAGACAACCAGGAGGTTGGCTTAGAAGCAGCCATCCTTGAAAGAGTGCGTAATAGCTCACTGGTCAAGTGATTCTGCGCCGATAATGTAGCGGGGCTCAAGTACACCACCGAAGTTGTGGCAATGAGATTTTTCTTGTTGGGTAGGGGAGCGTCGTGTATTCGGTGAAGCTGCGGTGTGAACTGTGGTGGAGGGTATGCGAGTGAGAATGCAGGCATGAGTAGCGAATCACGGGTGGGAAACCCGTGCGCCGGATGATCAAGGGTTCCAGGGTCAAGCTAATCTGCCCTGGGTTAGTCGGGGCCTAAGGCGAGGCCGACAGGCGTAGTCGATGGATAACGGGTTGATATTCCCGTACCGACGAAGAACCGTCAATACTGAATTGGTGATGCTAACTATGCGATGCTGGTGTGCCTTCTTTTTGGGGGTGTGCTGGTTGGTTGTAGGGTCCTATCCTTGGAGGTAAACGTATTAACAGGTGTGACGCAGGAAGGTAGCCAAGCCACGCGGTGGTTGTCGTGGTCTAAGCGTGTAGGGTATCCAGTTGTTAAATGCGCTGGTGTTGGCCTGAGACGTGATGGGACTCCTTTGTGGAGGATTTGGTGATCCTATGCTGCCGAGAAAAGCATCGGCGTGAGGTTCTAGTTGCCCGTACCCTAAACCGACACAGGTGATCAGGTAGAGAATACTAAGGCGATCGAGAGAATCATGGTTAAGGAACTCGGCAAAATGCCCCCGTAACTTCGGGAGAAGGGGGACCTTGAGCGTGAACTGCCCTTGCGGTGGGGAGCGTGTATGGGTCGCAGAGACCAGGGGGAAGCGACTGTTTATCAAAAACACAGGTCCGTGCGAAGTCGTAAGACGATGTATACGGACTGACTCCTGCCCGGTGCTGGAAGGTTAAGAGGATTGGTTAGCTCTTTTGGGCGAAGCTGAGAATTTAAGCCCCAGTAAACGGCGGTGGTAACTATAACCATCCTAAGGTAGCGAAATTCCTTGTCGGGTAAGTTCCGACCTGCACGAATGGAGTAACGACTTCCCTACTGTCTCAACCATGAACTCGGCGAAATTGCAGTACGAGTAAAGATGCTCGTTTCGCGCAGCAGGACGGAAAGACCCCGTGACCTTTACTATAGTTTGGTATTGATGTTCGGTGTGGCTTGTGTAGGATAGGTGGGAGATGTTGAAGCCGTGACGCTAGTTATGGTGGAGTCGTTGTTGAAATACCACTCTGGTCATATTGGATGTCTAACTTCGGGCCATGATCTGGTTCAGGGACAGTGCCTGATGGGTAGTTTAACTGGGGCGGTTGCCTCCTAAAGTGTAACGGAGGCGCCCAAAGGTTCCCTCAGCCTGGTTGGCAATCAGGTGTTGAGTGTAAGTGCACAAGGGAGCTTGACTGTGAGACTGGCAGGTCGAGCAGGGACGAAAGTCGGGACTAGTGATCCGGCGGTACGTTGTGGAACGGCCGTCGCTCAACGGATAAAAGGTACCTCGGGGATAACAGGCTGATCTTGCCCAAGAGTCCATATCGACGGCATGGTTTGGCACCTCGATGTCGGCTCGTCGCATCCTGGGGCTGGAGTTGGTCCCAAGGGTTGGGCTGTTCGCCCATTAAAGCGGTACGCGAGCTGGGTTCAGAACGTCGTGAGACAGTTCGGTCCCTATCCGCTGCGTGCGTTGGAAATTTGAGAAAGGCTGTCCTTAGTACGAGAGGACCGGGACGGACGAACCTCTGGTATGTCAGTTGTACCGCCAGGTGCATGGCTGATTGGCTACGTTCGGGAGGGATAACCGCTGAAGGCATCTAAGCGGGAAGCCTGTTTTGAGATGAGATTTCCTTGCCCTTTGTGGGTGTGAGGTTCCCTATAGATGATGGGGTTGATAGGCCGGGTATGGAAGCAAGGACGTGAGACTTGTGGAGTTGACTGGTACTAATAGACCGAAGGCTTATGTTTATTTTGGCTTTGTTTTGTGTTTGTGTCCACTGTACGGTTTT
>NZ_JBLXYA010000013.1:0-20550 GCF_048512865.1 Rothia sp. P13129 | reverse complement strand
CGTACTGCTAACCCCCCACCCCTTATATGCCGGAGCTGAAGATACTATCGCCCAATAGTATGCAAATCTCGGTTCTTCGTCTCACCGGTGATAGCAATAAAGAGTACGGAGAGCAAAGCCGCCGCGCTAAGATACATGCCCACGTATCCAACACCGCCAATGGAGTTCAAATAGACTGCCACAAAAGGAGTCAAAGCTGCACCAAGAATGGACGCTGCGTTATAGGCAATACCAGAACCCGTATAACGTACGTGAGTTGCGAACAACTCTGGAAGGTAGGCAGACATAGAACCAAAAGATAGGCCCATCAGTGCCATACCCACAGACATGTACGCGGTCAACAACACGATGTTTGCGTCTTCACCAGTGCCGATAGTTTCGGGGGAGATGAAGAAAGAGAACGTCAAACCGTAAAGAGACATGAGCAAAGTGGTGATGAGTTGTTGCTGTTTACGTCCAGCAATATCTGCCCACCAGCCTGATACTGGAATAAAGATAATGAAGAAAATGATAGATACGAGCTGGACCATGAGGAAATCGTGATAAGAGATACCCAAGCCACCTTTTTCGACTTTGCCAATTCCGTAGGAAAGAATCCACGCTGTCATAAGGTAGAACAAAACGTAGCAGGCAATCATGATGAACGTTCCTTGAATCATCGGTAGCCATGCAGTTTTGAGTGCCTCAACCAAAGGTGCTTTAACACGCTCATCCTGTTTCAAGACCTGAGCAAATACAGGAGTCTCTTCGAGCTTGAAACGAACATAGAGTCCGATGAAAACCATCACCAGAGACGCTAGGAAAGGAATGCGCCAACCCCACATCATGAAAGTATGGGACATATTGGACGAATCAGCGGTGGAATCAAAAGACATGAGAGTGGTGAGGAAGAGGACAAAACCGTTCGCCAAGATAAACCCGAATGGTGCTCCCAACTGTGGCCACATGGCAGCGCGTGCACGTTTGCCTTCTTCTGCATACTCTGTAGCGAGTAGAGCTGCACCAGACCATTCTCCGCCTAGCCCAAGACCTTGAGTAAATCTTAAGATGGTGAGCATCGCCGGCGCCCATAATCCAATCTGGTGATAGGTAGGAAGCAAACCAATTAGGAAGGTTGCAATACCCATGGTCAATAACGCGCCAACGAGGGTGGCTTTACGTCCGATACGGTCGCCAAAATGTCCGAAGATAATAGAACCAATGGGGCGTGCTACGAATGCGGCACCGAATGTTGCCATGGAAGCTAAGAGCTTGGCAGTGTCATCGACACCGATAAAGAACAGTGCCGGAAAAACTGCTACAGCAGCGGTTGCGTAGATGTAGAAGTCGTAGAACTCGATAGTAGTTCCAATGAGCGAAGCAAGAATTACTCGACTTCGTGGAACTGGCGTTTTGTGGTGCGCTGATGCGCTGGGTGTATCTGGTGTGGTTCGTGTAGCCACGGGTACCTCTCTTGGAAAGAATCAGACGTTGTTGGTCTAATACTTTAGGACGTGAGAGGACAGAAAACCCTGCTTGTCTCATTATGTGAAAGATTGTGTCTTAGGGTAGAAACAGCTACACCTAACATCAGAAACAACCCTCACCACGCAATTACTTAATCGTAGCTATCGTCGCACCAGCTGAAACCGTATCCCCAGCCTTAAGCTTCAACCCACTAATCTTCCCAGAACGATGAGCCGTAATCGGCTGTTCCATCTTCATTGCTTCCAAAACAACAACAAGATCCCCCTCAGAAACCTTATCCCCATCCTTAAGAGCAACCTTGACAATAGTGCCTTGCATCGGCGAGGTCAGCTCATGAGAATTAACTGCAGCAGTACGAGAGCCCCCACGTTCTTTACGCTTCTTAGCCGTTGGCGCAGGCTTAGTAACCGAGCCCAAAGACTGAGGAAGAACAACCTCAAGACGCTTACCATTGACCTCAACCACCACCTGATGACGCTGTTCGCTCTGCTCATCCACAGAACCAGCCGCCCCATCATAAGGCGCAATCGTGTTATTAAACTCCGTCTCAATCCAGCGTGTATGCACACTAAAAGGAGAATCGCCCTCAGGCGCAAACGCTGGATCAGAAACCACCGCACGATGAAAATTCGTCACCGTAGGCATACCCTCAACCACCAGTTGAGATAACGCACGACGAGAACGCTCTAACGCCTGCTGACGCGTCGCCCCCGTAACAATGAGCTTGGCAAGCATCGAATCAAAAGAACCGCCAATTACATCGCCCTCAACAACGCCAGAATCCCAACGAACACCAGGGCCAGTAGGAATCACCAGCTTCTCAACAGTACCGGGAGAGGGCATAAAAGAACGACCCGCATCTTCACCATTAATACGGAACTCAAACGAATGCCCATGCAAAACAGGGTCAGAATATCCAAGCTCCTCACCTCGAGCAATACGGAACTGCTCTCGAACAAGGTCGATACCAGAGACCTCCTCAGAGACAGGATGCTCCACCTGCAAACGAGTATTAACCTCCAAAAAGGAAATCGTCCCATCCACACCAATCAAGAACTCACACGTACCCGCACCCTGATAACCAGCCTCCTGCAAAATTGCGCGAGAAGAATCATAAAGACGCTGTTGCTGCTGCTCAGAAAGAAACGGCGCAGGAGCCTCCTCCACCAGCTTCTGATTACGACGTTGCAACGAACAATCTCGTGTAGACACCACCACAACATTGCCATGAGCATCAGCTAAACACTGCGTCTCAACGTGACGTGGAGAATCCAAAAAACGCTCAATAAAACACTCGCCACGACCAAAAGCAGCCGTCGCCTCACGTACAGCAGACTCATAAAGTTCAGCAATCTTCTCACGCTGACGAACCACTTTAATACCGCGTCCACCACCACCAAAAGCAGCCTTAATGGCAAGAGGAAGACCAAACTCATCAGCAAAATCTTCAACCTCAGCCACAGAAGACACAGGATCCTTTGTCCCCGGAACCTGCGGCGCCCCGACCTTATCTGCAATATAACGTGCTGCAACCTTATCGCCAAGTAACGTAATAGATTCTGGGGAAGGCCCAATCCACGTCAAACCCGCATCAATCACACGCTGAGCAAACTCAGCATTCTCAGACAAAAAACCATAACCGGGGTGAACAGCATCAGCGCCAGAACGCTCTGCAACACTAAGAATCTTATCCATCACCAAATAAGAATCTGAAGCAGTGCTACCACCTAAAGAATAAGACTCCGTCGCTAACTTAACGTGCAAAGCATCGCGATCAGAATCAGCATAGACCGCAACGGTGCTGATACCCTCATCTTCAGCAGCGCGAATAACACGAACCGCAATTTCACCACGATTCGCCACTAAAACCTTAGAAACAGGACCTGTATGACGACCCGGCACGCTCATAAACTGACCACGTAGACGTTCGGTGTTTTTGCTCAATGAAAAAGCTCCTTGCCACCCCAAAGAGGTTAGCTATATTCTTCTGCGACAAGCACAAATAAAGATTATGGTTGAGAAAAGTCTACATTCTTATCACGTCAGCAGAGTTCTTTTCTTAGCTGATAGTACCGAAAAAACCAGAAGATTTTTGAAAAATTATGCCGTTTTCGTCCAAAAATTGGTGATAGAAAGACCTAAATCCGCCAACATATCCTTAAGCGCATTCACCGACAACCCCACCACCGTATGGTACTCGCCCTCAATACCGCGGATAAACGCAGAACCAAACCCATCAATCGTAAACGAACCAGCCACAGCAAGCGGCTCACCCGTCGCCACATACTCATGAATCTGATCCTCCGAAAGAGCATCGCAATGCACCGTAGCAGTACGTAACTCAGACGACGAACGCCCGTGCACTACCCGAGTATCAATCAGCCAATGCCCCGTATGCAACAACCCCGAAGCACCACTGAACAACCGAAGACGCTCAACAGCCGTACTTGCGTCATGAGGCTTACCATAAGCCACACCATCTAACTCAAAAACAGAATCGCACCCAAGAACAATAGCCCCCGGTACATCAACCAAACGAGCAACATCCTCAGCCTTAGCACGAGCCAAAAGTAACGCAACCTGAGCCGGAGTCAGCTCACCCAAACCTTTAACATCAGCATCCTTTTGAGCACGAGCCACAACAGCGTCCTCATCTACCGAAGACACACAAACCTGAAAAATAATCCCCGCATCACGAAGAAGCTTCTGACGAGCAGGCGAAGAAGACGCCAAAACTAATGTTGGCTCAACATCAGAAACCAAAGAAAAAGAACTCATAACTACCAGTGTAGAAGTAACACCAGAAAGAACACATACCTTAACATCAAAAGATGCCGGTAAATATCTTAGAAAAGATATATACCGGCACCTTCAACAACAATCTTTACCCGCCTACGCAGGAAAAACTAGGTATGCTTAGAGATCCAAAGCCCTCTCCAAGCTATCAAGACCCATAGAACCGAGCTTCAACACACGAGTATGGAAATCACGGTCATCTTCTTGACGAGCACGAGCTTTATCACGCAACTGACCCCAAATGCGCTCGCCAATCTTATAGCTAGGAGCCTGGCCTGGCCAACCTAAGTAACGAGCGTATTCAAAGTTTAGTTGGCCCTCAGAAAGGTCTAGGTTTGCTTTGAGGAACTGGTAACCGCTCTCTGCATCCCATACACCGGCAGGAACACCAAGTTCTTTTACCCAACGTTCTGGAATTTCAAGACCACAGTGCACACCAATATCGAAGACTACGCGAGCTGCACGCATACGCTGATTATCAAGCATGCCCATGCGGTCACCGGGATCTTCTAAGAACCCAAGCTCTTGCATCAAACGCTCAGCGTAAAGAGCCCAGCCTTCACCGTGACCAGAAACCCAAACACCATTAGCACGCCACTGGTTAAGAGTCTGAGACATAGCGGTTGCTACAGAAAGTTGTAAATGGTGTCCCGGTACACCCTCATGGTAGACCGTCGAAACTTCGCGCCATGTACCAAAGGTTTCTTCTCCTTCAGGAACAGACCACCACATGCGACCGGGGCGCTCAAAATCGGGGGAAGGTCCAGTGTAGTAGATACCGCCTTCTTGAGTGGGAGCAATCATGCACTCTAGCTCGCACATGGCGCCACCAATATCAAAATAATCGCCGGCAAGAGTTTCCACCGCACGATCTGAGAGATTCTGCATCCACGCTTTTAGTTCTTCAGTACCATGCAACGTACGTTCAGGGTCAGCATCAAGAACAGCCTTTGCCTCCTCGATGGAAGCACCTGGTTTAATCTGCTCAGCAACTTCTTTCTGCTCGTCAATAATACGTTCTAGCTCTTGAACGCCCCACGCGTAGGTATCCTCAATATTAATCTTTGAACCGAGGAATTGGCGAGAGTATAAACGGTAACGGTCAATACCGACTGCGTCCTCTTTCGGCGCTACCGGCAAAAGAGTTTCACGAAGATAAGAATTAAGGGTACGGTACCCTGCAATGGCAGCGTCTGCACCTTCTCGCGCCTGCTGTGCTAAATCAGGGGCATGCTGAACAACTTCTTCATGAAGCTTTTGGAAAAAACCATCTTCAGCAATATACGCATCGGTCTGTTCAATGACAATTTCTACCTGACGGCGCGCCGCAACATTTCCACGTTCACGCGCATTTTCTAAGGTGCGAATATAGTCGTCAATCGCGGCAGGAACATTCTTCATACGTCCTGCAATATGAGCCCAATGTTCAGGAGTCTCGCGATTCATCAAGTCAAAAATTGCGCGAATACTTTGCGAAGCAGAGGCAATGTTATTAATTTCCCATGTGCCTAACCCTGCTTCATGCAATTCAAGTTCGAGACCGAGTCGTTCTTGCATCGCGTCAATGGTGACCTTATCAATATCATCAGCGGGTGTTGCTTGTTCAAGACGAGCAAGAGTCTGACGAATCAACTCAATAGATTTCTCGTGACCTTCGGGGGAGAACACATCACCGTATTCTGTCTCATGTCCAGCACGTCCCGCTAACGTTGCAGCTGAAGGATCTAGCTGAAGAGTCGCTTCATAATATTCATTAGCGATGGCGTCTACAGATGTGCTCTGACGTTCTTGGCGGTAAACCGCAGGAATGGTATCAAATTTCGACATGCCTCCATTCTACTGGGTAATCCTTTTGTGAAGGCAAGCACAGTCCAAAATCTTAATCTCAAAAAACAGTTTTTAGAACCTACATAGGGCGAGCACGACGCCAAGAACCAGGGCCAGGGCGTAACCGAACACCTAGACTCTGCCCACGTAACAAACGACGCTGCCACTGCCCCATAGACGGTTTCTGCTGTTGTTGATGAGACTGAGCCACAGCAAGTAAAACAGTAGATAAGGCTGCCAGTTCTTCCTCCGTTGGGTTACCTGAAACTACCGAAAAAAGTGGTTCTTGCTCTACTTCTGCAGGGGATTCTTGCTGTTCTGAGGAGCGACGAGAGCCAAGAGAAAACGCAAAACGTAGCGACGAACTAGCCATCACAAACTCCAAACAATAGACAGGATCGAAAAACTCATAGTGCGCAACAGCAATTACAAGGGGATATTGCCGTGCTTTTTCGCCGGTTGCGTCTCACGCTTATCGCGAAGAGCACGTAACGCACGAATCAGTCGCACACGCGTCTCAGCGGGAGCAATAACCTCATCAACATAGCCCAGCTCTGCCGCCTGATAAGGATTAAGTAATTCTTGTTCATATTGAGATACCAATTCTTCTCGTCGAGCCTCAACATCTCCTTGAGCCTGAGCAACCGACGCCAACTCACGACGATACAAAATATTGACAGCACCCTGTGCGCCCATCACACCAATCTGCGCAGTTGGCCACGCAAGGTTAATATCTGAGCCAAGCTTCCGTGAACCCATCACAATATAGGCACCGCCATAGGCTTTACGAGTAATCACCGTTACCAGAGGAACCGTTGCTTCAGCGTATGCATAGAGCAGTTTTGCGCCACGGCGAATAATGCCGTTGAACTCTTGATCTTTACCCGGTAAGAACCCCGGCACATCAACAAAAGTCACTACAGGAATGTTAAAAGCATCGCAGGTTCGAACAAAACGTGCAGCTTTCTCCGAAGCATTAATATCCAAGGTTCCTGCAAACTGTACCGGCTGGTTAGCGACAATACCTACGGTTCGTCCCTCAATACGGGCATAACCAACCATCACATTAGGGGCGTAGAGTGCTTGTAAAGGTAAAAAGTGCCCGTCATCTACGACAGTCTCAATAACGGTACGCATATCATAAGGCTGGTTAGCTGAGTCAGGAATAAGCGTATCTAAAGAATAATCCTCGTCGATGAGATCTTCTTCCTGATCATGGTCCACTATCAGAGGTTCCGAAAGATTATTTGCGGGTAAAAATTCGAGGAGTTCTCGCACGAAGTCAAAAGCGTCTTCTTCATCTTCAGCAAGATAAGCTGACGTTCCCGTCACAGCGCTATGCTGATGCGCCCCACCAAGGGTCTCCATATCAACGTCTTCACCAGTTACCGTTTTAATAACGTCAGGTCCGGTGATGAACATGTGTGAGGTCTTATCAACCATGATAATGTAATCCGTCAGCGCAGGGGAGTAGGCTGCACCGCCGGCGCAAGGACCTAAAATGACAGAAATCTGGGGAACTACCCCTGAGGCACGAACATTCATGCGGAAAATGTCGGCAAACATCGCTAATGAAGCGACACCCTCTTGAATACGCGCTCCGCCACCATCGTTGATACCAATTACAGGGCACCCATTATCAAGAGCAAATTTTTGTACCTTAACGATTTTTTCGCCATTGACCTGTGAAAGAGAACCACCATATACGGTGAAATCTTGCGAATATACTGCTACAAGACGACCATCTACTGTTCCATAACCACAGACGAGGCCATCACCTAATGGGCGTTTTTTCTCCATACCAAATGCTGTGCTGCGGTGTCGAGCAAAAGCATCAAATTCTACGAAAGAGCCCTCGTCAAGGAGTAAATCAATACGTTCTCTTGCGGTGTTCTTGCCCCGACTATGTTGGCGGTCTACTGCTTCTTGACCAGAAGGCATGTAACTTTTTTCTCGACGATCATAGAAGTCTGCGAGTTTACCTGCGGTAGTACTTAAATCGTGTGCAGAAGATTCTTCTGTTGTGCTGTGGTGATTCATAGACACGGGGACATCCTTGACGGTGGGCATTCGCTAGCGTCACCGTACTGAGGCACAGTGAGCTGGTGAATAATATGATGCCCTCAACTATAGGATGTTTCTCGTGACGAAAATACCTGATAACTACTTATCTCATCACAAAAATAACAAAATATGTTGAGGGCGTCGCACTATTTGTAATAGCTAGTCAGACTAGCTGCCCAAAGAACCTAAAACAGGGTTCCACTCACGCACGTTATAAGAGAGCACCGCCCCACCGAGATACATGGGGTCCTGGCTGACATACTCACGGACCTCATCTGCAGAAGATGCCTTAAAAAGCAACATCGCCCCAGGTGCTTCGTCATCCACATAAGGGCCAGAAGCAATAATGATTCCTTTTTCTACGAGAGAACCTAGATAAAGGCGATGCTCTGGACGGTGTTTTTCTTGTTCTTCTGCTGGTGCGTAGCTATAAGTACAGATAAAAATGCTCATTGGTTTTCTTTCTGTTTCCGGTTAGACGAGAGGTTCATGTAGGCAACCCAGAGGAACACTGCAGAAAATGGGAAGTACCAAGGCTTTCCAAGGAAGCCAAGAATAATCCCTGTTACTGCGGTAATCGTTGCTAGTAGTGCAATAACTTGTTTGCTTGTCATAGTATTTTTCCTTTGCTAGAGTCAGGGGGTAACGCCCTCCCGCCCCTGATTAGCTCAGTTATTCAGGAGCGGGAGGGTTTTACTTCACGTGGTTTCAAGAAAGTTTTTTCTTTTCAGAAGAAAGTGGCTTAGGTACAACCTCGTTATACCACTTCACCAGACTCTCCTTTTTCCATCCCTTAGTTTTTCCATTGACAATAAAATCTGGCTCTAGTGGGTATTTCTTCATATTACTCAAAAAGCCAGCGCTGGAAAGTTTGACCTGCTTACTCGCCTCTTCGCCCTTGTAGAAAACGGGAATTTCTGATTTGTTGCTCATGCCTTATACTTCTTCTTTTCCTATGAGAGAGGAAAGACTGCCTTTGCTGTATTGCAGATGTCACATGGAATCTGACGGGCTTTATTTAACCAGCTTCTCAAGATTTTTTGGAGCACCGACACTTGGAATGGTCTTATCCCAAGCTCTGAGGGTTTCCTCGGTCCAACATGGTTGATTCTCGTTGATGAGATAGTCAGGCTCAAGAGGATATTTCTCAATTCTCTTATAAAATCCATTGCGAGTAATACCCAAAAGAGCGCACGCCCCAATAGGAGTAAACACCTGCACCGGTTCAGTGGTAGACATTCCTAGTTCCTCTCTGTAACAATGAAAGCGCTTTCCTTTCTGAAAGAAGCCACCCTAAAAGTGGCGAGCGCCCCGATAGCTTCGTTCTTTTATCCTATCGGGGCGTTTCTTAATCTGCTCCAATAAAGCATTGCCTATCATATAAAACCTCAAGAGAGAACACCGCCGATGAGCGTACCGATACAAACCCTCGATAACTACCTCAAATATGAGGTGAGCCGTGCTGCATCTAAGGCTCCCTACCACCAATACCAACAAGTTCTTCTGCTCGATACTGTCCCCTCAACGAACCTCTACGCCCACGAACTTCTTACCTCAGCAGATTCTCTACAAAACCGGCGATGGGGTGAACTCTCTGTTATCGCAACAGCACAACAAACACACGGTAAAGGTCGGCTCAATAGAGAATGGGTTGCTCCTGCCGGAAGCTCCCTCTGTGCGTCAGTCATCGTTCGCCCTCATGCTAACCCCGCACACCGTATCGCACCCGAACAATATCACTGGTTCACCGTGCTCCTCGCCCTATCAGCAATTGACACACTCAACTCTTGGGGCATTGAAGCGCATCTCAAATGGCCTAACGACGTCCTCATTGGTGACAAAAAATGTTGCGGAATACTCGCTCAAATTGCTGTAGAGTCTGCTGAAAATCTCTCAGCAATAGTTGGTATTGGAATAAATATTAACCTTGAACCAGAAGAGTTTCCCGTCCCCACGGCAACTTCTGTTCTCGCCGCAACACAAAGACCACGAAGCCTTGATGAAGCCCTCGAAAAAATCTGTGAGAATTTTGCTCAACGATATGAAGACTTCGCCCGCGTTAACGGTATTCCCTCCGCACTGCAACGACATGGAATTAGCCTGTTAGACAGTGTCCGAACCAAAATGTCGACATTGGGGCAACGCGTTGTCATAGAACTGCCAGACGGACAAAAAACATATGGTGTAGCAGAAGATATTAACGACGACGGAGAAATCGTTATCACCACAGACTCCGGAATATCCCAAAGCTACGCAGTCGGCGACGTGATTCATCTGCGCAGTGCATAGAAAGACCATCTTTTTTGACGATTACTGAGACAAAAGACTATTCATTACCGTAAGATAAGTGAGCTATGAAACTACGAGGAACGCTTCTACAAGGGGAATCGGTGCGTGTTGCAACCCGATTACATTGGCGTTGCCTACTTATACCAGCATTTTATGCTCTTCTGAACATATTCTTCGTGAGTTTTGCGTCTGCTATAGCCGGAGTTAGTACTATCTGGTCATTTCTTGGATATCTTTTAGCAGGGGCGTCCTTATACCAGACGATTAAAAGCCTGAAGCGATACTTCTTGACCCAGTATTTCATCACGACACATCGTCTCGTAATCCAACGCGGATTGAGTGCTAAGCGTTCTATCTCCATCAATTTCGAGAGTATTACGGGGTGTGAGGTGCAACGAACGTGGCTTGGGTATACAAAAATTGGAAAGCTGACAGTCTACGTTCAACACGGCACTCAAAAAGGTCTTTGCGTTCTACAAAATGTTCCTCGTGCTCAGGCGTTTTCAGAGGAACTAAAACGAGCACAGTACGATTTTAACGCTTCTTATCATGGCGTTTTAGGGTCGTATAGATAGTTCCACATCATAAGATGATGAACAGTTTTTCGTCATTCTTCGTATTACTTCCCATAAGTAGAGTATTGTAAGTCACAGAGTAAGTTTTATTGTCTCAACGAGAGCATGAGAAAGGATAGTCCCGTGGAAAAGCCGGCACCTGGATCAGACGATAATCTTCATCCAGTGCCTCTGGAAGAAGAATTTGAATATTCCAATAACCGTGTGCAAAGCAACGTATATCGCACAAAAGAAGACCGCGAAGCGGTTAAAGCCCTCGAAAAATTTCTCCTCGGTACACAGAAAAACCTTACCAGCAAAGAAATCATAGAACAGACCGGAGCGACGCTCCCATTAGTCAGCAAAATTTGGCATGCACTAGGAATACCAGATATCTCCGAAAACGAAGTGTACTTCACCGAAGCAGATGTCAAAGGGCTCAAAAAGGTTACTGAACTGACCGACAAGCACGGTTTAGACTTCGAAACAACGATCTCAATCGCCCGTTCTATGGGACAATTGACCGACCGAATCGTGGCCTGGCAAATTGAAGAAATCGTTGATGACATCTCAAGACAACAAGGCTTTAGTAACGGTAGAGCACGTCAAGAACTCCTTAAAGTTCTGCCAGAACTCATCACAACCTTACAAGAGATACTGTCTTACACCTACCGCAGACAATACAACGCTGGAGTGCTGCGACTAGCGCTCCGCAACGAAGACGGAGTCTCTGAAGACCGTGCTGATTTACCTCTGCTACGCGGTATAGGTTTCATTGATCTTGTTTCTTACACCACACTTTCGTGTCAGATGAATGAGAAAACGCTAGGTAAACTCGTCAAAACTTTTGAACAACGCTGTGCAGAAATCATAGCGATTGGTGGTGGACGCATCATCAAAACCGTTGGTGATGAAGTCCTTTTCCTCACCGAAACACCAGACGCCGCTGCACGCATCTCATTAGCCTTATCTCAAGCGATTGAAGAACACCCAGACCTGCCACACACACGCGTGGCGTTTGTTTGGGGACGTATCCTTCCCAAACTAGGAGACGTCTACGGCCCTACCGTAAACCTAGCTTCGCGCCTAGTAAGCATCGCAGAACCTGGTAAGGTGCTTACCAATGACGCTACCGCCCAGACTCTCAAAGGCGACGGACGTTTTCGCTTCACACCACAACCAAAGCGCAATGTCCGAGGCTTCGGAGACATAACGCCTATATCCGTGGAAGTCGGTACCGGCAATGAATTGGAGATCGACACAGAATGACCGCACAAAAACTAACAACCTTCTCCGGAAGTGCCACTGACGTTGGCGCTTACCGAGACAATAACGAAGACTCCTGCTCAGTAGTCGGAACTTTACACATCGTCGCCGACGGAATGGGCGGGCACGAAGCAGGCGAACACGCAAGCCGACTCTGCGCACGAACCATCAGCTATAACCACCTCTTCTCGCGCCCTTGCGGTATGACAGAGGCTGAACAAGAAAGCTATGCACGAGAGCTTGCAGCAGAAGATAACACCTCTACAGAAGGCAATCAGGGACTTCTTGGACGTCGTCGTCAAAAGACCACCGCCTTAAACCGGCAAATTATGCGTACTCTCGAACATATTCGTTCAATCATTGGCGAATCAGACGAACGTATTAAGGAGATGTTCTCTCAACGAGCTGGTACAACTGTGACAGGTGCTTGGTTGACGAATATCGGAGACCAATATATGTGGTTTATTTTCAACGTGGGAGACTCTCGTACCTATCGTCTCGTTCGTGAAGAAGAAGTCGAAACAGACGCACACGATATGTCTTTCTCTGCGGGAAGCGTTGAAGGCCTTACTCTAGAACAAATCACTGTGGACCACTCCGAAGTGCAATACCTCGTAGATACCGGACAAATTACACCACTTGAAGCGCTTACTCACCCACGTCGAAACGTCATTACACGTGCGTTGGGAACCGGAAACTACTGGGAACCAGACTTCTGGGTTATTCCTGCCCGAGAAGGAGACCGTTTGATGCTCTGCTCAGATGGGCTATCGGGTGAACTATCTCATGACTATATGGCGAGGGTACTGGCAACTGTTGAGCACCCTCAAGACGCTGCAGATGTCTTACAAATGGCTGCCCTACGTGCTGGCGGTAGAGACAATATTACTGTTGTTGTTGCTGACGTCGTGACTGAAGAAACAGCTCAAGAAAGAAGCGAACACCTTAAAGAACTCACTTCAACAGAACAACACCATATTGTGAGCTCTGCGGAAGAATATCAATCTCAACCCACGACAGTGGCAGAAGAAGAGTCCTATCACGATGAGAGAGAATTGCGCTAAAGTAATTCTTGAGGATATTTCGGGTAAACCCCAATGGAAAGTCCCTAACTGCTGATTAAATGTAGTTAGGGACTTTTCTATGAATGAAATACTACTAAGCCAACCTGAAAACAACACCACTGCGCCGTTCAATGCGGATACCTGCCAAGAACAGCGAACGTGAAATATGGAGAAGAAGATGGACGTTACGTCAACGGAACAATCTCGTGAACTCATCACAGCTGAGCTACAAGAACGCTATATTGCTTTGATGGAGAAAATCCGTCAGGCGCAAAAAAAATACTTTGTTGACGACGAACCAATCCTCTCTGATAAAGAATACGATGAACTTTTTGTTGAGTTGGAAAAACTTGAAGCATTACATCCTCAACTCATCTCTCAAGATTCACCGACACAACAAGTCGGGGCAGAACCATCCTCTATCTTTGCGCCCGTTGTTCATCTCAGCCGTATGTATTCTCTTGAAGACGTCTTTTCTATCCCCGAACTAGAACAATGGTTGAATAAAACTGAACAGAACGCGCACCTTGCGGGGTTATCATCTGTTCGTTGGTTAACCGAACTAAAAATTGATGGTTTAGCGGTTAACCTGCTATATCGTCAGGGAGAGCTTGTACGGGCAGCTACTCGCGGTGACGGAACAACGGGGGAGGACGTGACCCATAACGTCCTGACCATCGGGACGATTCCTCGTAAACTTGCCGGTGACGGACATCCTGAAGAAGTTGAAATTCGTGGAGAAATTTTTATTTCTTCTCAAGATTTTCTTACTCTCAATGAGCAGATGATTGCAGAGGGGAAAGCACCATTCGCAAACCCTCGTAACGCTGCTGCCGGTTCGCTACGTCAAAAAGATGCGAAAGTGACGGCTCGGCGTCCTCTATCAATGTACGTGCATGGCATTGGCACACATGAGGGTATCTCATTGGACTCTCAATACGAAACGTATGCTCTGCTCGAACAATGGGGACTTCCGGTGAGCCCCTATACTGAACTGTTCTCCGATACTCAGCAAATTCTTGAATTTATTGAACGTTACGGGCAGCAACGTCATTCTCTGGCACATGAGATTGACGGAATTGTTGTCAAAATTAATGATTTTTCAACACAAGAACGATTAGGCTACACCTCTCGTGTGCCGCGTTGGGCTGTTGCTTATAAATATCCTCCTGAAGAAGTGCATACAAAACTTGTTGATATTCGTGTCGATGTGGGGCGTACTGGGCGTGTCACTCCCTATGGGGTCATGGAGCCGGTAAAAGTTGCTGGTTCAACCGTTGAACGTGCAACGCTGCATAACCAAGACGTTGTCAAAGCTAAAGGTGTGCTTATTGGCGATACGGTGGTATTGCGTAAAGCAGGGGACGTTATCCCAGAAATTGTGGGTCCTGTGATTGCTTTGCGAGATGGCAGCGAACGAGCTTTTGAAATGCCTCAGGAATGTCCTTCCTGCGGTGAGCCGTTAGCGCCTGCTAAAGAAGGTGACGTTGATATTCGTTGTGTTAATGCTCGCTCTTGCCCTGCTCAGCTGACAGAACGCGTTTATCATGCTGGAAGTCGTGGTGCGTTTGATATTGAGGCGTTAGGTTTTGAAGCGGCTAAAGCGTTGACTGCTCCTGCTGAGCCTGATGTTGCTCCTCTTGTTTCTGAAGCGTTCTTATTTGATCTTCGTGCAGAAGATCTTGCCGATGTGAAAATACGACGTGAGAAGAAAAAGCGTGGGGTTCTTAGCGGAGAGTATGAGCTTGTCCCATATTTTTATACGCGTGGTACAGCGAAGAAACCTTCTGCTGTTAACGCAAATACAAAGAAGCTTTTTAAAGAGTTAGAAAAAGCAAAAGAACAGCCGTTATGGAGAGTTCTTGTTGCGTTGTCGATTCGACATGTAGGCCCTACTGCCGCACGTGCTCTTGCAACTGAGTTTGGTTCTATGGAAGCTATTGAAAATGCCTCTGAAGAGCGTTTAGCGGTTATTGATGGTGTAGGTGCAGTAATGGCTCGCTCTATTAAAGAATGGTTTGCGGTGGACTGGCATCGCGAAATTATTGAGCGGTGGGCTGCTGCTGGCGTGCGCATGGCTGATGAGCAAGATGATAACCTGCCGCAAACATTAGCTGGACTGTCTATTGTCGTAACGGGCACTCTCAAAGATTTTTCAAGGGATTCTGCCAAGGAAGCTATTATTGCTCGTGGCGGTAAAGCAGTGGGGTCGGTGTCGAAGAAAACGCATTATCTTGTCGCCGGTGATGCCGCTGGTTCGAAGCTAGAGAAAGCAGAATCTTTGGGCGTTCCAGTGTTAGATGAAGACGCTTTTAAGGTACTTCTTGCTGAAGGTGCTGAAGCCTTAACATAGGTGCTTTTGAGGTTTTATCGCGAAATATCGTAGTTTTCGTGGAGTGTCGCAAAGAAAATTAAAAAATTTTTTTCGGCGTTTTTTCGTCGATAAATGTTGCGATTTGATAACAAAAATAACGAAATGGTAAAGATGACCCCCACGTTGGTTCTTCCCAGAAATACGCGGGTTTAACACTCAATAAGTTCTCTTTTAAATAAAAAATACAACTGCGTGCGGGCTGTTATCAACAGTAGGCTGATAAATGCCCTACGGGCAACAAGACCTGCTGGGGAGGTTGTATGAACCCAAATCGTTACGTTATCGTTATCCATGAACGCAATCCCGCACCTGCGGGAAAAATACATTTCAGGGCTGGAAGAAGCCTTGAACTATATGCCGGGTTTTGCCGCACACCTGAGTCCGTCTACAGGGCAAAACCTCAATAGATACCCAATAAGCATCTATGGGTAGACGGCAACGCATTGAAGCCAAGGGATTGGTGGAGCGTTAGGTGGCCTACACTTGGAGCATTGTGAAAAAGACTTCCATTCGCCAAAACGTAACCCGCTCCGCAGCTGCACTAGCAGTTAGCGGTGTAGCAGCAGCATCTTTTGCAGTAGCACCTGCACAAGCAGCTCCTCTCGAAGCATGGGAAGCGCTATCTCAGTGTGAGTCCGGTGGCAACTGGTCTATCAACACCGGCAACGGCTTCTACGGTGGCCTACAGTTCACCCAGTCTTCCTGGAATGCTGCTGGCGGTAGCGGCGCACCTCACTACGCTTCTAAAGCAGAGCAGATTCGCGTTGCTGAAAACCTCCTTCAGATGCAAGGATGGGGCGCATGGCCTGCATGTGCAGCTAAGCTCAACCTTTACGCATACGGAACTGCCGGCGCACCTGCTGCCGTAGCTCCAGCTCCTGCACCAGCACCAGCTGTTGTTGAAGCACCAGCTCCAGCACCCGTAGCAGCACCTGCACCAGCAGCACCCGTTGCTCCTCAGTCTGAAGCAGTTGTTGAATACACCGCTCCAGCTCCTGCACCAGCACCCGTTGTTGTTGAAGCACCAGCTCCAGCTCCAGCACCCGTAGCAGCACCTGCACCTGTTGTAGAGTCCACTCCTGCTCCTGCACCTGCAGCAACCGCTGGTACCTACACCGTTAAGCCTGGTGATACCCTCTCCGGTATCGCATACCAGCTAGGTCTTCCTTCCTACCACGTTATTGCTGATGCAAACAAAGATATCATCGCTAACGTAGACCTCATCTACCCCGGTCAGGTTTTCGTTATCCCAGCTCTCTAATATCGAGATAATCTCCATTAGGTAGCATAAAGACTTCGCTTTCTTCCTCAACTCATTGAGGAAGAAAGCGAAGTCTTTTCTTTAACCTCACTGAGTTCTTTGAGAGAACCTGCCACATATCCTCAAGAGAACTGCCTAAAGTGAGTTCAGAGAGATAAACTAGAAAAGAAAACTTTTGTCCACTACGGAGAATCTATGTCTGACATCACCCGTGAGACAGTTGCGCACCTAGCGGAACTGGCACACATCGAAATGACGGATACCGAACTAGAAGCAATGGCACAGGAACTCGGCGTCATCGTCGAATCCGTCAAATCTGTTTCTGAAGCAGTATCCGACGATATTCCAGCAACATCACACCCCATCCCACTACAAAACGTCTTCCGAGAAGACGTCGTAGAGGAAACCCTCAGCGCAGAAGAAGCGCTCTCCGGGGCACCTGATGCAGAAGACGGAAAATTCAAAGTCCCAGCAATTCTCGACGAGGACTAAGGAAAAACTATGAACGAACTCATTAAACTCTCTGCTGCAGAACTCGTCGAAAAACTTAAGTCTCGCGAAATCTCTTCAGTAGAAATCACCCAAGCACACCTAGACCGTATCAAAGCAACCGACGGGCAAGCCCTCGACAGCAACGACCGTTCCGCAGGAAAAGACGGGCTCAACGCCTTCCTCCACACCAACGAAGAAGAAGCATTAGCAACCGCTCAAAGCGTTGACAAAGCCCGCGCAGCCGGCGAAGAACTCCCCGAACTAGCAGGCGTTCCCATTGCTATCAAAGACCTCATCGTCACCAAAGGACAACCCACCACCGCAGCATCTCGCATGCTTGAAGGCTGGATGAGCCCCTATGACGGTACCGTCACCCAAAAAGTTCGCCAAGCACGTATGCCCATCCTCGGCAAAACCAACCTTGACGAATTTGCAATGGGATCATCCACCGAACACTCCGCTTTCGGTGTCACCCGCAACCCATGGGCACTAGACCGTATCCCCGGCGGCTCCGGTGGTGGCTCCGCAACAGCAGTGGGTGCTTTCCAAGCACCTCTGGCATTAGGAACCGATACTGGAGGTTCCATCCGACAGCCAGCAGCCGTCACCGGAACTGTCGGCGTCAAACCAACCTACGGTTCTATCTCACGCTACGGTGTTATTGCCATGGCGTCATCCCTAGACCAAGTAGGTCCTTGCTCCCGCACCGTTCTTGACGCAGCACTGCTTCACGAAGCCGTCGCAGGATACGACCGCCACGACTCAACTTCTTTGAACGAGCCGGTTGGCCCCTACGTTGAACAGGCACGAGAAGGCGCCCGAGAAGGAAGCCTAGCCGGAATCCGTATTGGCGTCATCAAAGAGCTCACTGGTGAAGGCTTCCAAAACGGTGTTACTGCACGCTTTAACGAATCACTAGAATTACTTAAAGAAGCTGGCGCCCATATTATTGAGGTCTCTTTGCCATCGGTCAAAGAGGCTCTTGGCGCGTACTACCTCATCATGTCTTCTGAGGTTTCCTCAAACCTCGCCAAATATGACGGCGTACGTTACGGGCTTCGTGTACTACCAGAAGACGGCCCACTGACCATCGAACGTGTCATGGCAGCAACCCGTGCCGCAGGATTCGGCGCAGAAGCAAAACGCCGTATCATTCTCGGAACATACGCCCTCTCTGCAGGCTACTACGACGCCTACTACGGTTCAGCTCAAAAAGTTCGCACCCTCATCCAACGTGACTATGCTGCAGCCTTCGAACAATGCGATGTCCTCGTCTCACCAACAGCACCTACCACCGCATACAAACTCGGTGAAAAAACTGACGGTGACCCCATGGCAATGTACCTAGGCGATATCGCAACTGTACCTACCAACCTTGCGGGCGTCCCATCATTGTCTCTACCAGCCGGACTAGCTGACGAAGACGGCATGCCCGTAGGTATCCAATTCACCGCCCCAGCACACGAAGACGCACGTCTTTACCGTGTTGGTGCAGGGCTCGAAACCCTTTTGAACAACACCTGGGGTGCCCCACTATGGACACAGATGCCCGACACCGAATCACTGATTCGCGATTTTAACTTTGGGGGAGCGAAATAATGTCTGAAGAAACCCTAAGCTTCGACGAAGCAATCGAAAAATACGACCCAGTATTAGGCTTTGAAGTTCACGTAGAGCTCAACACCAAAACAAAAATGTTTGATGCTGCGCCCAACGAATTTGGCGATACACCAAACACCAACGTCACCCCCGTATCCCTCGGGCTACCTGGTGTGCTTCCGGTCGTCAACGGAAAAGCTGTAGAATCTGCCATCAAATTGGGTCTTGCGCTAGGCTGCGAGATTGCACCAATTTCGCATTTTGCGCGTAAAAACTATTTTTACCCAGATACCCCTAAAAACTTCCAAACCTCACAATACGATGAGCCTATCGCCGCAAATGGCTCTCTCGATGTTGAACTTGAAGACGGAACAATCTTCACCATCGACATCGAACGTGCCCACATGGAAGAAGACGCCGGAAAACTCACCCACAAAGGCGGCGCAGACGGCCGTATTCAAGGTGCAGACTTCTCCCTCGTAGACTACAACCGAGCAGGCGTTCCCCTCATCGAAATCGTGACCCGACCCATCGTTGGGGCAGGAGAACGAGCACCAGAACTCGCACGAGCCTACGTGGCAGCTATCCGCGAAATCGTCAAAAACTTAGGAATTTCCGATGCGCGTATGGAACGTGGAAACGTCCGCTGTGACGCAAACGTCTCCCTCATGCCTAAAGGAAGCAGCACCTTTGGAACTCGCTCTGAAACAAAGAACGTCAACTCCTTACGCTCTGTAGAACGTGCTGTTCGATACGAGATTCAACGACATGCAGCTGTTCTAGAAGCTGGACAAAAAGTCGTTCAAGAAACCCGTCACTGGCACGAAGACACCCGTGAAACCTCACCGGGGCGTCCCAAATCAGACGCTGACGACTACCGGTACTTCCCAGAGCCAGACCTCGTGCCCGTGGTTACCGATAGCGAATGGATTGAACGTCTACGCGCAGAACTGCCAGAACCCCCTGCAGAACGCCGTCGCCGTCTCAAAGCAGAATGGGGATACTCTGATGAAGAGTTCCGTGACGTTGTCAACGCTGGGGCAATGGACGCAATTGAAGAGACCGTCGCTGCAGGCGCTAGCCCAACGGTAGCGCGTAAATGGTGGATGGGAGAAATCTCTCGCCTCGCAAAAGTTCGCGAAACCGAACTGCTCGAGCTTGGTGTGAGCGCACAAACCGTTGTGGAACTTAACCAACTCATTGAGAGCAAAAAAATCAACGATAAAATTGCTCGACAAGTTCTCGAATTCGTCCTTGACGGTGAAGGAACACCCACCGAAATTGTTGAAAAACGCTCTCTAGCTGTTGTTTCTGACGACGGTGCACTCAGCGGCGCTATCGACGATGCTTTAGCTGCAATGCCTGACGTTGCAGAGAAGATTCGTGGTGGCAAAGTTCAAGCTGTCGGCGCAATTGTTGGTCAAGTCATGAAAGCAACCCGAGGACAAGCAGACGCCGGACGTGTACGAGAACTCATCCTCGAAAAACTTGGCGTAG